>DASWHY010000088.1:0-1607 GCA_036397955.1 Thermoanaerobaculia bacterium
CGTCGCCGGGCCTGCCCGACGAGGCCTTCCGGCACGACGGCCAGCTCACCAAGCGCGAGGTCCGCGCGGCGACCCTGGCCGCCCTGGCGCCGGTGCCGGACCAGCTGTTGTGGGACGTGGGGGCGGGCTGCGGCTCGGTCGCCATCGAATGGATGCGCGCGGCGGCGCGGGCGCGGGCGGTCGCGGTCGAACGCAAACCCGAGCGCGCGGCGCTGATCGCCGCCAACGCCGCGGCGCTCGGCACGCCCCTGTTGCAGGTGGTCGAGGGCGAGGCGCCCGCCGCGCTCGCCGCGCTCGACCCGCCCGACGCGGTCTTCGTCGGCGGCGGCGTCAGCGTCGAGGGCCTCCTGGATACCTGCTGGCAGCGGCTCGGGCCGGGCGGCCGGCTGGTCGCCAATGCCGTCACCCTGGAAGGCGAGCAGGCGCTCCTCGCGTGGCGCGAAGCGAACGGCGGCGACCTCACCCGTCTCGCCGTCTCGCGGGCCGAGCCGGTCGGCGGCATGACCGGCTGGCGGCCGCTCATGCCGGTGACCCAGCTGGCGGCGGCGAAGCCATGACCGGGACCCTCACATGACAGGAACTCTCTATGGCGTCGGCATCGGCCCCGGCGACCCGGAGCTGATCACCCTGAAGGGGCTCCGCTGTATCCGGCGCGTGCCGGTGGTCGCCTACCCGGCGCCGCCGGAAGGCGACAGCCTGGCGCGCGCCATCGTCGCGCCGCACCTCCCGGGCGGCCAGACGGAGATCGTCATCCGCATGCCCATGGTCGCCGCCCGCTTCCCCGCCCGGGAGGTCTACGATAGGGCCGCCCGCGAGATCGGCGGCGAGCTCGAGGCCGGCCGCGACGTGGCGGTGCTGTGCGAGGGCGATCCCTTCTTCTACGGCTCATTCATGTACCTCTTCGGCCGCATGGCCGAGCGCTATCCGGTCGAGGTGATCCCCGGCGTCTCCTCGCTCACCGCCTGCGCCGCGGTGCTGGGCGCGCCGCTCGTGGCGCGCGACGACGTGCTCACGGTGGTGCCGGCCACCCTCGAGGCCGGGGAACTCAGGCGGCGCCTCGCCGAGGGCGGCGAGGCGGCGGCCATCGTCAAGGTCGGCCGCAACCTCGCGAAGGTGCGAGGCGTGCTGGCGGACCTCGGCCTCGCCGACGACGCGCGCTACGTCGAGCACGCCACCATGGCGAGCCAGAACATCCTGCCGCTCGCCGCCGTCGCCGACGGGGCGGCGCCCTACTTCTCCATGATCCTGGTCCACCGGCGCGGCGAGGCCTGGCGATGAGCGCGACCCCGACCGCGCCGCCGGTGTTCGTCGCCCTGACCCAGGGCGGTTGCGATCTGGCGCGGCGCCTCACAGCCGGGTTCGAGGGGGCGGAGGTGCACGGCCTCGCCGGCCGCACCGAGGGCGCAGACCGGGCGTTCGACGAGACGGTGGAGCATCTGAGGGATCTGTTCTGGGCCGGCCGGCCAATCGTCGGGCTCTCGGCCGCCGGCATCCTGATCCGCGCCCTGGCGCCCCTGCTCGACGACAAGCGGGCCGAGCCGCCGGTGGTCGCCCTTGCCGAGGACGGCAGCGCCGTGGTGCCGCTCTTGGGCGGCCACCGGGGCGCC
>DASWHY010000089.1:0-11182 GCA_036397955.1 Thermoanaerobaculia bacterium
TTGGTCCCCCCTCCTGCCGTTCGCCGCGTGCAAGCGCCGGGCCAGATGGCCGGCGCGGGGTCAGGCGGCCTGGTCCCTCTCCGGCAGGAAGGCCCGCAGCACGCCGTTGAGGAGGATGCCGAGGGAGATGGCCAGCACGACGCTGTTCGAGAGGAAGAGCTTGGCGAGGGGGGGCAGGGCCGCGAACCACTCCGGGCGCGCGGCGGCGGCGAGCGGCAGGGTGAGCGCCGGCACCAGCGTCAGAGCGGTCACGAGCTGGGTTACCTCGTCCTTCCGGCCGCAGGCGAGGAGGCGGAGGCCGGCGGTCGCGATCATGCCGCAGACGACCAGGAAGACCGCGCCCACGATCGGCCGGGGGATCACGACGAGGAGCGCGCCGACCTTCGGCGAGAGGCCGTAGAGGACGAGGATCCCCGCCGCCACCTGGACCACCCGCCGGCTCGCCACGCCGGTCGTCGCGATGACCCCCACGTTGCGGAGCCCGATGATGGGCTCCGCTACCCGAGAGGTCGCCTGCCGGAGCAGGCACCTGATCTCAGATCGGGTTCTGGCTGTAGGTGATGAGCGGCAGCGCGAGGCCGACGCCCCAGAAGAGCAGCGCGAGCAGCAGCGCCGCGCGCCAGCACCCCGCGGCCGAGGCGGTGCCCGAGGACGGTGAAGACGAGGATCGTGGCGATCGTCGCCGCGGACAAGCCGAGGAGCTCGGGCCGCGGGTCGGCGAAAATCCAGCCGCCGGCGACGCGCGCCAGCGAGAGGCCGATCGTCATCACCACCAGACCGCAGACGTAGGGCGGCAGGAAGCGGCGGAGGGGCGCCAGGATCCCCGTGGCTCCGACGGCGATCTCGAAGAGCCCGCCGACGAACCCCGCCATCCACATCGCCGGCGCGCCGTAGACCGCGCCGGCGGTGGCCATCGCGCCGGTGTCCGTGGCCGAGGGACCGAGCACCGCCGGCAGCCGGTTCCCCCAAGTGGCGTTGACGAAGGTGAAGACCCCCATGTTGACGAGGCAGGCGGCGACCATCGCGGCGGCGGCCTCGGCCGGGTAGCCGACGGCGCCGGCGATCAGCAGCGGCAGCAGGAAGGGGGAGACGTCGACGAGGGTGTGCTGCCAGGCGTAGAGGAGGGTTTCGCCGAGCGGCGGCACGTCCTCGATGCCGAAGTGCGGCCGCGCCGCCTCCAGCTCCTCCGTCCAGACGAGCTCGTCGTCGTTGGCGATCCGCGGAGGATAGCGAAAACCGACGACGCCGTAGCGCCCGGCCTACGCTCCGCCGAACGCCTTCTGCGCCAGGCCGCGCCAGCCGGTGAACTCGACCGGCCGCGGCAGCCGGGTCAGGATCCAGCACTCGTGCGGCGGTTCGGTCAGCGGGCGGTGCTCGGAGCCCGGGGCGTAGACGCCGTAGGCACCGCTCCCCCAGCGGCCGTAGTCGTCCTCGTAGGCGCCGGAGAGGACCACCACGTCCTCGCCGCCCGGGTGGCGGTGGCGCGGGAAGGGGCGTCCGCCCGGCATGTGACCGATGAGGAGCGTCGTGCCGGCGGCGCGGTCGGTCCAGAGCGGGGCGATGCGGGCGCCGCGCACGAGCGGCCAGCGCCAGGCGAGCTCGGAGAGCTCCGGCAGCTCCGCGCGCGCGGCCGGCGGCACCGGCGTGCCGGCCAAGGGCGAGGGGACGGCGGCGGCGGGCGCCGGGAGGCGCGCCACCAGGCGCTGCCAGAGCGCGGCCGGCGGCCGCGTCTCCCCGACCGCGCGCAGCAGCAGCCCGCCCGGCACGCTCAGCGCCGCGAGCTCCTCGCGGCAGGCCGCGCAGGAGGCGGCGTGCGCCTCGACCAGCGCCCGATGGGCGACGTCGGCTTCGCCGGCGGCGACGGCGAGGAGGGTCTCTTCGGGTGGATGCATCGCTACGCTCCCGGCCGCCCTTGCAGCACTCCGTGCATGGTGCGCAGCCCGGTGCGGATGCGCGACTTGAGCGTGCCGAGCGGGAGGTTCAGGCGGTCGGCGGTCTCCTCGTAAGTCAAGCCGCCGAAGTAGGCCATTTCGATCGCCCGCCGCTGGTCGGGGGCGACCCGCGCCAGCGCCTGGCGCACGGTCAAGAGCAGCTCGGTCGCCTCCGGCCGCTCCGCCGGCAGGCGCTGGAAGTCGAGCGCCTCGACCGCCTCCGCACCCTGCCCGGCGCGCCGCCAGCCGTCCACCAGCTTGTTGCGGGTCATCGTGTAGAGCCACCCCGCCGCGTCGCCGCGCTCGGGGCGGAAGCTGGCCGCCTTGCGCCAGACGGCGAGAAAGACCTCTTGCACCACGTCTTCCGCCCCCTCGCGGCTGCGGCTCAACTGCTGGACGTAGGCGTGGACGCGCCCGGCGTAGCGCTCATAGAAGAGGTGGAAGGCCTCGAGATCGCCGGCGGCGACCCGCTCGAGCAGGGTGTCGTCCTTCGGCTCCGCGGCGGCCGGGCGTAGCGACTCCAGCGACGATGTCCTCTCCGGTGACGGCCTCGGAATATATGCCACCAGAGGGGGCGGAGGCGCGGGGAGCGCGTAGGCGCCGCTGTCGGTCGTTTGCACGGAAGGGCTCGCACGGCGGGCGTACCCGCGGCTCGCTACCTCTACGCGCCCGCCGGAGTTTCGGATGGGGAGGGAGAAGAGAGGCCCGGGTCAGCGGCTGCTATTGCACTTCCTGGTGTGGCGTTCTCGTGCCGCCGACCCGCCTCTGCCGCCCTGTAATGGCAAGAGATGTGCCATGCACCGCGGCGCCTGCTCACCGGGGAGAGGCCCGCGACACCTCGTCCCGCGCGCCCGCCGCCGCGTCCTTTTTTGCAACCCGGCGCGGCGATTTACCAGGTGGGCGGCGGCGGATCGGCGCCGTTCTCGACCGGCTTGGGGGCGACGACCGGCTCGACCGGCTCCAGCGTCCCGGCGGCCTGTGTCTCCGGCTCGGCCGGCACGGGCACGGGCTCGATCGGGCGGGAGGGCCGGCTCGGACGGATGTCGATCTCCCCTTCGCCCTCCTCGAGCTCCGGCTCGCCGGCCGGCGGCCAGCGGCGGAGCATGCGGCGGAAGGTGCCCTCGTCCGGCGGCGCCACGCCCTCCGCCCCGGCTTCGAGCGGCGCCCCTTCGAGGTCGCCGTAGCCGTAGCCCGCGTAGCCGCCGCCGGCGTAGACCGGCTCGCCCGTCGCGGGGTCCCAGGCGCCGCCGTAGAGCGTCGGATCGTAGGCGGGGTCCATCCAGGCCATCTGCGTCCGCCAGGCGTGGAGGCGGCAGGGCTGGCTCGGCATCTGCCAGTCGGCGAAGACCTCGGTGACGCGGGTGGGGCAGAAGTCGGACGCCAGCTCGCCGGTCAGCGGGTCGATCACCGCGGTGACGATCCCCGGCGGCTGCGGCACCGGCCGGAAGCCGCCGGGCGGGCGCACGGCGCTGGTAAAGCGGGCCCAGAGCGGCACCGCGGCGCGGGCGCCGGAGAGGCGGGTGCGGGCGTTGTCGTCGTAGCCCACCCAGACGATGGTCACCCGGTCGCCGCTGTAGCCGGCGAACCAACTGTCGCGCCGGCCGTTGGTGGTGCCGGTCTTGCCGGCCAGCGGCCCGCGCACGCCGAAGCTGCGCGCCGAGGCGCCGGTGCCGTGGTCCATGGCACCCTGGAGGAGCGCGGTGACCAGGTACGCCGGCTGCGGGTGGAGCACCCGCTGCGGCGCCGCCAGGTCTTCGCCGAGGACGTTCTCGCCGAAGCGGTCGAAGACCGCCGCCAGGCCGTGGAGCGGCGGTCGGGCGCCGCCGCTCGCCAGGGTGGCGTAGACCTCGGCCAAGTCCCAGGGGGTGACCGAGGCGGCGCCGAGCGCCAGCGCCGGCACCGGGTCGAGCGCCTCGGAGATCCCCATGTCCCGCGCCAGCGCCGCGACGCGCGACAGCCCGACCTGCATCGCCAGCCGCACCGTCGGGATGTTGAGCGACTGCTCGAGCGCGCGGCGCACCGTCACCGGGCCGCGGAAGCGGCGGTCGTCGTTCTGCGGCCGCCATTCGGTCGTGCCGTAGCGCACCACGATCGGCGTGTCGCGCAAGACCGTCGCGGGGTAGGCGACGCCCTCGGAGAAGGCGGCGGCGTAGACCACGGGCTTGAAGGCGCTCCCCACCTGCCGCTTGGCCTGGACGACACGGTCGAACTGGCTCTCCTTGTAGTCGCGGCCGCCGACGTAGGCGAGGATGGCGCCGTCGCGCGGGTCGGCCGACACGAGCGCCGCCTGGAGCGGCTCCTTGCGCCGCCGCCGTTCCCAGCGCCGCTCGAGCGACGGCAGGGTCTCCCCCACCGCTTCCTCGGCGAGCCGCTGCTCGCGCCAGGCCAGGGTGGCGAAGAGGACGTAGCCGCCATCGGCCAGGTCGTCGACGTCGAAGCGCTCACGCGCCTCGGCGGCGGCGTAGTCGGCGAAGTAGGGTGCCCGCCGCGGCGGCGCCGGCTCCGGGGAGACCGCCAGCGGCAGCGCGGCGAGACCCGCCGCCCGCTCGCGCTCGACCCAGCCCAGCTCCGCCATCCGCCCGAGCACCCAGTTGCGCCGCTCGACGGCCGCCTCCGGATGGGCGAGCGGCGAGTAGGTGGCCGGGGCGCGGATCATGCCGGCCAGGGTCCCCGCCTCCTCCAGCCGCAGGGCGCGGGCGTCCTTGCCGAAGTAGGCGCGCGAGGCGGCGCCGAGCCCGATCAGGTTGGTCGAGCCGGCCGACCCCCAGTAGATCTCGTTCAAGTACGCCTCGAGGATCTTCTTCTTGCCGTAGCGCGCTTCGAGCAGCACCGCGATCACCGCCTCGCGCGCCTTGCGCGCCAGCGTCCGCTCGGGCGACAGGTAGAGGTTTTTGACCAGTTGCTGGGTGAGCGTGCTCCCCCCCTGCTGCACCGCGCCGCCGCGCAGGTTGGCCCAGGCGGCGCGCCCGATGGCGACCAGCGAGAGCCCGGGATGGCTGAAGAAGGCGTGGTCCTCGGCGGCGAGCACCGCCTCGACGACGTCGTCGGGCAGCTCGTCGAGCGTCACCGGCCGCCGCTCCTCCATCTCCGGGCCGTAGAAGGTGGCGAGGAGCACCGGCTCGAGCTCCACCCGCTGCGCCGGGCTGCCGGCGATCAGGATGCGGGCGACGCGGCCGCCGTCGAGATCGACGAGCACCTGCCGGCCGCCGCCGGGAAGGCCGCCGCGCGCGCGGTCAGGGTAACTGCGGAGGTGAATCGCCAGCCGCTCGCCCGAGCGGCGGAAGCTACCCTGCGGCAGCGGGCCGCCGTCTTCCCACTCGCGGTAGCCGGCCGCCCGCAGCTCCTCGACCACCACCCGCGGCCCGGCCGGGCGGCCGACCGCGAGGAGCGTCGGGCGGGCGTAGAGGCGGGAGGGCTGGCGGAACGGCGCTTCGGGGAAGCGGCGGGAGACCTGGACCAGGTAGCCGGCGAGCCAGAGGCCGACCAGGACCGACAGGGCCAGCAGCGCGAAGCCGCCGACCACGGCGATCTTCTGCCGCCGCTCCATCGCCGCGAGGTCGCTGCGCACCATCGCCCAGGAGGCGCGCTGGCGGATCGGGGGGCGCCGCTCGTCCACGCGACGGCCGTTGCGCAAGGCGCGTGCCACGTCCACGGGGCACACAGGTTGCAGCCTTTCGCGGGGCTGGAGAGGAGAGCGAAATGGCCTGCTGCGACACCTGCGGCAACGACTACGACAAGAGCTTCCAGGTGATCACCGCCTCCGGTGAGCGCCACACCTTCGACAGCTTCGAGTGCGCCGTCCACGCCGTGGCACCCGAGTGCCCCCACTGCCACTGCAAAATTCTCGGCCACGGCGTCGAGACCGATGGCGGCATCTACTGCTGCGCGCACTGCGCCAAGGAATCCGGCGAGTCGGGACTCCGGGACCGGGCTTAGGAGCTTCCTCCGCTCGCTCTCTTCCACTCTCGCTTAGCCTTGACGAGTGGGGCCAATAGTGGCATCATAGTGCCGTGGCGCGATTGGGGCGGATGGAGGAGCTGCTCGAGAAGCTGAGAGCAGATCCCGCCTCGGTAACGTTCGCCGAGCTGGTCAGGGTTTGCAGGCACTACTTCCCTGACGAGCGCCGCGGCAAGGGGAGCCACCTGATCTTCCGCACGGGCCTGATCGAGCAGCCCCTGCTCGTGGTTCAACCGAGAGGCAGAATGGCCAAGGAGTATCAGTGTCGCCAAGTAGTGATCGCTATCGAGAGGAAAGGAAGCTCGAAGTGAAAGAGCCGTGGGAGCAGTACACGTACCGGGTCTTCTGGTCTCCCGAGGACGAGGAGTACGTCGGCGTCTGCGCAGAGCTGCCGGGACTGAGCTGGCTCGATAAGGACCCTCAGACGACGTTTCTGGGCATCCGACAGGCGGCCCAAGAGGGCATCGCTCTCCTGCGCGAGCACGAGGACCCCATCCCGCAGCCCCTGGCCACTCGCGCCTACAGCGGCTCCTTCAAGGTCCGCATCCCGCCAGAGGTGCACCGGGGCCTCGTCCTCGAGGCCGCAGAGCAGAGAGTCTCTCTAAACCGCCTCGTGAGTGTGAAGCTGGCCCAGTCGGCAGTGCAGCCAGTGGCTGTGTCGAGGAAAAACACGAGGAAGTCGAGCAAGACCAAGCACGCTCGCGGCACGCTCACCAGCTAGAGACGAGCCTGGATTCCTGCTAGTACGCGTTGACCAACTGGAGAGTCAGGCGGACGTAGCTCGTTAGCTCACTGGGATTCGGTTCTTCCGTGCTTGCCTGCGTACCGTCTGCATGATGGTAGCAGACCGAGTAGTCGTTTATATCATCATACTTGTCGAGCACCTGCAGCAACGCCGAGATCGGGTTGGCGGTGTCGCAGTTCCGAATCCTGGCGATGTAATTTCCAAGTGCCTCCGTCGAAGGGAAGGATCCGGGGAAGCGATAGCGCAGCGATTCCTCGAGAACAGGCCTAAGCAGGGCGACAATCTCACGAGCGCTACCTTCTCCTTCGTCACGATAGAGCTTTAGTTTGTTCACGCGCTGGAAGTACTCCTCCGTAGTCTCGGCCTCGATATGCCACTCGCTGATCGTGGAGCAGCGGTCACTGACTCGTGCAACCTGCAACGCGCGACGCTGGGCAGGCTCGAACTTGTCCCAAAGGTCTCTTAGGAAGCGCTTATCGTGAGAGAGCACGACCGTTTGCGCCGAACGCGTAGCGAGGCGCCGGATTGTCTGCTGAGTAGCGGCACGTCGGGAGCGATCCTGACTGCTGAACGGATCGTCGATCACGAGGACTCTCTCCGACAGCTGCGGCTCGAGTTCAGCGCTGGCGACGAAGAACGCAAGCGAGAGCGCTTCTGTCACCCGCGCTCAGTGTGTTGCGGAAACTGGCCTGCGCGAGAGGAGTGTCGGCTCGCCCCACATCCACCGGGACGTCGTTGATCACGAGCTGATAGCTAGAGCTCGGTTTGCCTCCGTGGTAACTGCGGTTTGTACCGCCGAGACGGAACGTCGCTCCAAAGCGATCGAGTAGTTCGTTGATCCTGCCTTCAAAGCGCCGGAAGATCTCGGCTGTATACGCATCCAGGGCATCTTTGGCAGCGGTCTTCCGTTTCTGAAGGCTAGCCTTGCGCTCGACAGCGCTGAGGTAGGCCTCCACGATAGGTCTGTTCTCAGACTGGTGACGAGCGCGGCTTGCTGCGTAGGAAATCGTCGGTCGTGAGGTCACCTGGAATAAGGCGTCTAAGGGCCTGCTCTTTCTCCCTGATCATCCCATCCGCTGTCCGGATCTCCTGATCTAGATTGTCGACGGCTCCGGCGAGTCGAATGCCCTCCTCACCGATGATTTCACGATACAGGTTTCTCCTGTGCTCGTGGTCAACGTGGTAGCCGGCATAGACGTTGTCTGCTACGAAGGTGTCGTCGAACACGCCGATCTGCGGTGCCACACAGCTCCATGCGCCGTTGCTGAAGGTCGCCATGCCTGAGGCGAGCGCGATCTGGATCTCAACATCCCCAGGAGCTGCCAGTGTCTTTCGGCCGAGGACGTATTCTGGGTTGCCGGTCGCCAGGGATCTAAGGATGTCGCAGAGCGTTGTCTTACCCCGGGCGTTCTCGGCCCAGATCAAGGTTTACCGGGCGGAGTTCGACGTCGCCGGCGGCCCGCACCTCTTGAAGTTTGCCGACATTCCTGACTTTGATGATCTTCCTGAGCATCAGCGTGAGGTGATATTCAGAATGGTAGCACGCCTGGCGAGTGGCACTCGACGCTTCGCGGATTGCCGCTAACTCGCGTTCCCTGCCGCGCCTGCACTTTGCCCACCGGCGTCGGCGCACCACACGCCTAAACGCAGGGTACCGCTCAGGAGATAGGTCCCGGGTTCGACCCCGCCTGCCCTTGCGGCGCGATGTAGCCGACGTTGCGGTCGATGCCGGCGAAACGGGCGGCGTCGACGCCGAAGGTCAGGGCCAGCACCTCGTCGGGGACGCCGCGGAAGCCTTCCGAGATGCCGATGTCGTTGGGCTGGCTGTTGTTGAAAATCACGAGCACGCGCATCGGGCCTTCGCCGGGGTTGGCGATGTAGTGGAACCAGCCCTGCGGGATCACCGAGATCATCCCCGCCGCCAGCTCGACGCGGACGAAGTCGCCGGTCGGGGAGCCGATCGAGATGACGGCGGCACCTTCGAGGCAGTAGTCGAGCTCCGCCGCGTCCGGGTGCCAGTGCGGGATGCGGATGGCGCCCGGCTGCAGCTCCAGGAGGTAGATCGCGAGGCCGTTGTCCGACAGCGCCGGGAAGGTGCTCGCGTTCGCCTCCCGGATGGTGCCGCCGGCGACGTCCACCTGCGGGGTGGAGCCGCGGAGGTTGAAGGACCACTTCAAGGGCTGGCTCGACATGGGGTCTCCTTTCCCGGTCTGAGGGATTTCTCCTCTGCCTGCTGAGGGACTTCCCCGATTCCATCGGTGCCCGCCGGCGGCGAACCTGGGACCGGGAGGAAAATGCCCATGCGTTCCAAGCTTGCCGTCACCGCCGCCGCCGTCCTCACGCTCACTCTCGCCGCCGGCCCCGGCACGCTCTTCGCGGCCGCGCCGGTGGCGCCGCCCGATCAGCTCGCCACGCCGCCGCGCGTCGCCCCGCTCGACCTCAACCAGCAGCCGGGGACGCTTCCCGCGCGCCTGCTGACGCCCACCCTCCGCGCCGCCGTCGACCGCTTCACCGGCGAGCACCCGGGCGCTGTCGTGCGCTGGGACCGTTTCGGCGGCTCGCCGGACGTCGCCTACGGCTTCGCGTCCGCCCCGTCCGCCGCCGCCCCCGAGGCCGCGGCGCGCGACTTCCTGGCCGCCCACGCCGACCTCTTCGGCGCCGTGGACGGCGCGACGCTGGTCCTCGACGCCGACCGCAGCGGTCCCGCTCTCGGCGGCTACCTGCTGCGCTTCGACCAGGTCCACCGCGGCGTCCCGGTCGCCGACGCCGGCTTCGGCGTCGTCCTCGACAGCGAGAAGCGGGTGCGCGCCGTCTCCGGTCCCTACTACCGCGACGTCGCGATCGACACCACGCCGTCGCTCGGCAGCGCCGCGGCGGTCGAGCGCGCCGCCGCCAACCTCACCGCCTTCGCCCGGCCGCAGCCGCCGCAGGCGCTGGCGGTGCTCGACGGCGCCTACTCCCTGATCGAGTCCCAGCTCGGGCCCCTGACGACGCCGCACCCGCGGCTCACCGTCTATCCCACGGCCGGCGGCTTCCGGCTGGCCTGGACGTTCCTCTACTACACGCGCAACCCCTTCGGCCTCTACCGCTACACCGTCGACGCCGGCAGCGGCGAAGTGCTGCGGCGCGCCAACCTCGTCGTCACCCAGGAGGCGCCGCTCCCCTTCACCGCCGACTACTTCCCCACCAGCCCGCCGCTCACCCAGGGCTTGAAGGACGAGGGCGCGATCCTCGACGACAACGGCCTGGAGGTCGGCCGGCCCGCCGGGCAGATCCGGGTCGGGCTGCGCAAGATCGATCCGACGAGCGCGGCCACCGGCACCGAGGACGTCATCACCGGCACCCACGCGGCGATCCAGAGCGCCCTGCCGACCAAGCTGCCGTTCGCGCAGGCCGCCCAGGGCACCTGGCACTTCGCCCAGGACAACCCGCCGCTCGAGGCGCGCACCGACGAGCGCGACCAGACCGCCGAGCCGGCCGAGCACCAGGACGCGATCTCGCAGTACATCTACATCACCAGCCTCGTCGAGTACCTCGACTACCTGCACAAGGCCGGCGACGCTGTGCACAGCCGCGGCGTCGGCGAGGGGAGCTTCCCCGACCACTTCCCGAACGAGGACACGCCGCTCACCGGCACCGTCCACATCCCGAACGTCCTCGAGGACATCTGCGGCGACCTGGCGCCGGTCTCCGACCCGGCGTTCCTCGACACGCTGCTCGCCTGCGACAACGCCTTCGCCGTCCCGGCCTCCGAGGAGGTCGAGGGCCAGACGGTGGTCGTCAACCCGACCTTCTACGGCCACGGCTACGCCTACAACGACCTGGCGATCGACTTCGCGGTGCCGCTGCACGAAGGCACCCACTCGACGATCACGCCGATCGCCGGCTTCGAGGGCTCGCCCGAGGGGGGCGCGCTGAACGAGGGCCAAGCTGACCTCTGGGCCTACACGATCGGCGAGAACCCCGCTCTCGGCGCCTACATCGTCAACGCCTTCCGCCTGCGCCAGGAGCTGCAGGCGGCGGGCGTCGACCCCGACACCGTGAAGTGGATCCGCAATGCCGACAGCCAGCTCCGCTACTCGCAGCTGGGCACGCGGATGCTCGACGGGCTGGCGACCTTCGAGGTCCACCGCGACGGCGAGATCTACGCCGGGGCGCTCTGGGACATCCGCCAGCTCATGACCCAGTTCCAGACCGGCGGCCCCTACAAGCGGCCCAACGCCATCAGCGGCGAGGCCACCGACGTGATCTCGCTCGGCAAGGAGACCTGGGAGCGGATCTTCCTTGGCTCCGAGTACGTCCTCGGCACGATGGCGCCCGACACGATGGTGCGGGCACGCGACGCGATGATCATCGCCGACTCGGTGCTCTACCCGGCCGACGCGGTCGACCCCGAGAGTCCGGGGCGCCACCGCGCGCTCATCGAGCAGGTCTTCGCCGCCCGCGAGCTGGGGATCCACGCCGAGCCGCCGCTCGGGGGACGCCAGCTCATCTCGACCTCGGTGAGCGCCTTCACCGCCGGGGTGGAGAAGCCGCCGGCGCCGCAGGG
>DASWHY010000090.1:0-7705 GCA_036397955.1 Thermoanaerobaculia bacterium
CCGCGCTCGAGCAGCCTCGCCACGCTCGTCGCCACCCTCGCCGAGCCGCCGGCGCCCGAAGGGCTCGCGGCGCTCGCCGGTGCGGCCGACTGGCTGGAGGTGCGGGCGGACCTGATCGGCGACCTCGACCCCGCCCCTCTCCGCGCCGCCTTCCCCGGCCCGCTCCTCTACACTCTGCGCAGCCGCGCCGAAGGGGGGGCGTTCGAGGGCTCGGCGGAGCGCCGGCGGCGGCGGCTCCTCCTCGCCGCCGAGCGCTACGACCTGGTGGACCTGGAGGCCGAGCGCGACGCCTCGCCCGAGCTGCTCGCCGCCCTCCCGCCCGAGCGCCGGTTCCTCTCCTGGCATGGCCCGGCGGCGCCGCTCGACGCCCTCCAGGCCCGCTGTGAGCGGATGACGGCGGTGCCGGCGCGGGCCTACAAGCTGGTGCCGGCCGCCGCGCAGGCGGGGGAGGAGTTGGCGCCGCTCCAGCTCCTGCACGGGCTCGGGCGGGCGGACGTCGCCGCCTTCGCCTCCGGCCCGCTCGGGCTCTGGACGCGCGTCGTCGCGCCCCGGCTCGGCGCGCCGTTGGTCTACGCCGCCGCCGGGACGCGCCCCGGGGCGCCGGGACAGCCGTCCCTCGCCCGGCTGCGCGACGACTACGCCCTGCCGGAACTGCCGCCGGTCGAGGCGCTCTTCGGCGTCGTCGGCAACCCGGTCGCCCACTCGCTCTCGCCCCGCCTGCACAACGCCGCCTATCGCGCGCTCGGCCTGCCCTTCCTCTACCTCCCCTTCCACGCCCAGTCGCTCGGCGACTTCTGGCTGGAGATCGTGGAAGGCGGCGTGCTGGAGGGGATGGGGCTGCCGCTGCGCGGCCTCTCGGTGACCGCTCCCCACAAGGAGGCGGCGCTCGCCCTGGCCGGCGCTGAGAGCCCGCTCGCGGCGCGCATCGGCGCCGCCAACACGCTGGTCCTCCGCGACGGCGTCTGGGAGGCCGAGGCGACCGACCCGGACGGCGTCCTGCTGCCGCTCGCCGAGCGCGGGATCGCGCCGGCGGGGCTCGCCGCGGCGATCCTGGGGTGCGGCGGCGCCGGCCGCGCGGCGGCGGTGGGGCTGGCGGCGGCGGGGGCGAAGGTGACGCTCTTCAACCGCGGTGTCGAGCGCGGGCTCAAGGCGGCAGCGGAGCTGGGGCTGCCGTTCCGGCCGCTCGCGGAGCTCGATCCCGCCCGCTTCGACCTTCTGGTCCATGCCACACCGCGCGAGCAGCGGCCGGGCGAGGAGCTGCCGCTCGACGCCGAGCGCCTACGGCCGGGAGCGGTGCTGATCGACATGACCTACGGCGAGGCCGCGACGCCGCTGCTCGAGGCGGCCGCGGCGCGGGGGGTGGTGGCGGTGGACGGGCGGGAGGTTCTCTTGGGCCAAGCGCGGGCGCAGTTCCGGCTGATGACCGGACGCGAGCTGCCGCCCGAGGTGGGGCGGCGGGCGCTCGGGCTGGCTGAGGCGTAAGCTCCGAGCGCCCCCCGGCCGGCGTCAGCGGACCCGGCCGCGCCGGATCAGGTTGACGATGGCGAGCAGGATGATGGCGCCGATCAGCGAGGCGAGCAGACCGAGGAGCGAGTAGTCCCCGGCGTTGATCGATCCCGCGCCGATCAGCGGCCCGATCAGCCAGCCGCCGAGGATCGCCCCGACGATGCCGACCACGACGTTGAGGATGATGCCCTGCTGAGCGTCGGTTTTCATGACGATGCTCGCCAGCCAACCGATGAGACCGCCCACGACGAGCCAGATGATGAAGCCCATAGCCCCCTCCTTTGCCTGAATCGTTTGGAACGACGTCCTGCCCTCCCGCGATGATGCAACTCCCGGACCACGACCCCCCCGAGCCGGCGCGCCCGCGCCGCGCCGTGCCGCACATCCGGGAGTTCCTGGCCGACAGCCTGACTCCCCTGGGAGTCTACCGGCGCCTCGCCCGCGCCTCGCCCACCCGCTTCCTCCTCGAGAGCGTCACCGGCGGCGAGCAGGTCTCCCGCTTCAGCTTCCTCGGCGCCGGGCCGCGCGAGCTCTACCGCCTCTGGCCGGACCGGCTGGAGGTCGAGCGCGAGGGGCAGTGCGAGGCGCTCCCCGGTCCACCCCTCGCGGCACTGCGCCGGGTGCTCGCTGGAGTCGCCGCCGACCCGGGGCCGATCCCCTTCACCGGCGGCCTCGTCGGCTATTTCGGCTACGACCTGGTGCGGCTGGTCGAGCGGCTGCCGCGGCCGCCCGCCGACCCGCACGGCCTGCCATGGGCGCTGCTGGCCCGCTTCGACACCCTGGTGGTCTTCGACCACGCTCTCCAGCGGGTGCTGGCGATCGCCAACGAGGTGGAGGGGGAGGTGGGGGTGGAGGAGGCCGAGCAGCAGCTCGAGGAGCTGGCCCGGCTGCTGACGGTCGAGGCCGCCGCCGGCGGCGTCGCGATGCCCGGCCGCCGCCCCGACCTGCCGGCAACGGCGCCGCCGAGCCTGCCGGGGCCGGAGTTCCGCCGCGCCGTGGCGGCCGCCAAGGAGCACATCGCCGCCGGCGACATCTTCCAGGTCGTCCTCGCCCGCCGCTGGCGCCTGCCGCGGCGGGTCGAGCCGCTCGCCCTCTACCGCGCCGTGCGCATGGTCAACCCCAGCCCCTACATGGTGCTGCTGGAGACGCCGGACGTGGCCCTGGTCGGCGCTTCGCCGGAGATGCTGGTGCGCCGCTCCGGGCGGCACCTCGAGACCCGCCCGATCGCCGGCACGCGGCCGCGTGGCGCCGACGCCGAGGGCGACCGCCGCCTGGCCGAGGACCTCCTCGCCGACCCCAAGGAGCGGGCCGAGCACGTCATGCTGGTGGACCTCGGCCGCAACGACCTCGGGCGGGTGGCGGCGCCGGCCAGCGTCCGGGTGGCGAGCTTCCTCGACGTCGAGCGATACAGTCACGTCATGCACCTGGTCTCGTCGGTCGTCGGCGAGCTGGCGCCGGGCAAGGACGCCCTCGACGCGCTCCTCGCCTGCTTCCCGGCGGGGACGGTCTCGGGAGCGCCCAAGATCCGCGCCATGGAGATCATCGACGCGCTGGAGCCGGAGGCGCGCGGACCCTACGCCGGCGCCGTCGGCTACCTCTCCTACTCCGGCGACCTCGACACCTGCATCACGATCCGCACTCTGGTGGTGCGCGGCGACGAAGTCTCGGTCACCGCCGGCGCCGGCATCGTCGCCGACTCCGACCCCGCGGCCGAGGAGCGGGAGACCGAGAGCAAGGCGGCGGCGCTGCTGGCGGCGGTGGCGCTGGCCGAGCGGCTGGAGGCCGAAGGTCCGGGGAGGACGCCGTGATCCTGATCGTCGACAACTACGACTCGTTCACCTACAACCTGGTGCAGCTCCTGGCCGGCTCCGGCGCCGAGGTCGAGGTGGTGCGCAACGACGCCGCGACCGCCGACGAGTTGCTGGCGCGCGCGCCGGAGGGGATCGTCCTCTCCCCCGGTCCGGGACGGCCGGAGGAGGCGGGCGTCTGCCTCGACCTCCTCGGCCGCCGGCCGCGGCTGCCGGTCCTCGGCGTCTGCCTCGGGCACCAGGCGATGGGCGTCGCCTTCGGCGCGGTCGTGGAGCGGGCGCCGCGGCTGATGCACGGCAAGACTTCGCCGGTCTCCCACGACGGCCGCGGCCTCTTCGCCGGCCTCCCCAGCCCCTTCGACGCCACGCGCTACCACAGCCTGGAGGTCAAGCCCGAGACCCTCCCCGCGGAGCTCGAGCCGGTGGCCTGGACCGAGGAGCGGACGCTGATGGCGATGCGCCACCGCGAGCTGCCCTGGTGGGGCGTGCAGTTCCACCCCGAGTCGGTGCTGACGGGGGCGGGGCCGCTGCTGCTGCGGAACTTCCTGAGCTTGTGCCGGGAGGAAGCCTCGTGATCGACGCCCGCGACGCCCTCGCCCGCATCGCCGGCGGCCAGGACCTCGAGCGCGGGGAGACCGAGGACCTGTTCGGCCAGCTCATGGACGGCGCCCTCTCCGAGACGCTCAAAGCGGCGCTGCTGATCGCTCTGCGCATGAAGGGGGAGGCGGTGGCGGAGATCGCCGGCGCCGCGGCTGCCATGCGCCGGCGGGTGCTGGCCATCCCGCACCGCCGCGTCGGCGTGGTAGACACCTGCGGCACCGGCGGCGACGGCCGCGCCACGTTCAACATCTCGACCGCCGCGGCCTTCGTGGTCGCCGCCGCCGGCGTGCCGGTGGCCAAGCACGGCAACCGCGCGGTCTCCAGCCGCTCGGGGAGCGCCGACGTGCTCGCGGCGCTGGGGGTGGAGATCGAGGCCTCGCCCGAGGCCGCGGCGGCGGCGCTCGAGCGGGTGGGGATCGCCTTCCTCTTCGCGCCTCGGCTGCACCCGGCGATGCGGGAGGTGGCGCCGGTGCGCCGCGAGCTCGGGCTGCGGACGATCTTCAACGTCTTGGGACCCCTGACCAACCCGGCCGGCGCCCGCCGGCAGGTCGTGGGGGTCTACGCCGAGGACCTGGTGGAGCGCCTGGCGCTGGTGCTCGTCGACCTCGGCACCGACCACGCCCTGGTGGTGCACGGCAGCGACGGCCTCGACGAGATCACCACGACCGGCGCCACGCGCGTGGCGGAGGTGCGCGGCGGCGAGCTGCACCTGGCGACGATCGCGCCCGAGGGGTTGGGGCTCGCCCGCGCCACGCTCGAAGATCTCGCCGGCGGCACGCCGGAGGAGAACGCCCGCGCCATGGAGAGGATCTTCGCCGGCGAGACCGGCCCGCTGGCCGACGTGGTGGCCGCCAACGCCGGTGCCGCGCTCTACGTCGGCGGCGCGGCGCACGGCCTGCGCGAGGGCGTGGAGCGGGCGCGCGAGGTGCTGGCCTCCGGCGCCGCGGCGGCGAAGCTGGAGGAGCTGCGGAGCTTCCGCGGTTGACGGAGAACGTTCTCGTGGAGATTGGCGAGCAGCGCCGCGCGCGCGTCTTGGCGCAGCCGGGGGTCGCGGAAACCGCCGCGAACCTGATGCCCGGCTCGTTGCTTTCCCCACCTGGAAATCCCTTTCTCGCTGCGCTGGAGAGACGGCGGGGCAGGGCGGTGATCGCCGAGGTCAAGCTGGGATCGCCGCGGCTGGGATCGCTCGCCGGGCGCGTGGACCCGCTGGCCCAGGCGCGGCTCTACGGCGCCCGCGGAGCCGCCGCGCTCTCCGTCGTCGTCGAGCCCGACCATTTCGGCGGCAGCTACGAGCTGCTGGCCGCCTGCCGCGCGGCCTCGGGGCTGCCGGCGGTCGCCAAGGACTTCGTCGTGCACCCGGTGCAGCTCCTGTGGGCGAAGGAGGCGGGGGCGGACGCCGTCCTGCTGATCGCTGCGCTCCTCTCGGCGGCGGAGCTGTGCCGCTACGCGGGGCTTGCCCGCGGGCTGGGGCTCGTGCCGCTCGTCGAGACGCACGACGCGGAGGACGTCGCGAAGCTGGAGGGTGGGGCGTGGGAGCTGGTGGGGGTGAACAACCGCGACCTGCGGACGTTCCACGTGGACCTGGAGCGCTCGATCGAGCTGGTGCCGCGGTTGCCGGCGGCGGCGCTGAAAGTGGCGGAGAGCGGAATTTCGAGTAGGGAAGAGGTGGAGCGGCTGCGCGCGGCGGGGTTTGATGCGTTCCTGGTCGGCGAATCGTTGTTGGTGGCGAACGATCCTGGGGCGCTGCTGGACGAGCTGGTGATCGCCCGGTGAAGGTCAAGATCTGCGGTGTGACGAGCGCCGAAGACGCCCTCGCCGCCGCGGCGGCGGGGGCCGATCTGCTCGGCCTCAACTTCTATCCGCCGAGCCCGCGGGCGCTGGACGCGGCGCGGGCGCGCGCGATCGCCGACGCCGTGCGCGCAGTGGCGCCCGGGATCCTCCTCGTCGGCGTCTTCGCCGACCGCCCGCCGCGCGAGGTCGCGGCGATCGACCGCGCCGTCGGGCTCGACCTCCTCCAGTTCAGCGGCGACGAGCCGGCGGCGGCCGTCCGCTCCCACGAGCTACGAGCCGTGAAAGCGTTCCGCACCGCCGGTCCTCCCCCGGAAGAGGCTCTTTCCCTCTACTCGGAAATCTTTGGCGTCCTGATCGACGCCCGCCACGGCTCGCTCTACGGCGGCACCGGCAACGCTTGGGACTTCGCCTCCGTCGCGCCGCTCGCCGCGGAGCGCCGGGTGCTCGTCGCCGGCGGCATCCGGCCGGGCAACGTCGCCGCGGCGCTCGCCAGCGGCGCCTGGGGGATCGACGTCTGCTCCGGCGTAGAATCATCGCCCGGCGTCAAGGACCCGCGGCTCCTGGCGCGCCTTTTCGAGGAGATCCATGGCTGACGCGCGCAACCGCCCCGAGTTGCCGGGCTACTTCGGCCCTTACGGCGGCCGCTTCGTCCCGGAGACGCTGATGGCGCCGCTGGCGGAGCTGGCGCGGGCCTACGACAAGGCGCGCCGGCAGCGCAGCTTCCAGCGCCGGCTCGACGAGGTGCTGCGCGACTTCGCCGGCCGGCCGACGCCGCTCTTCCACGCCGAGCGGCTGTCGCGCGAGCTGGGCGGGGCGCGCATCTACTTGAAGCGCGAGGACCTCCTCCACACCGGCGCGAACAAGATCAACAACGCCCTCGGCCAGGCGCTCCTCGCCCGCGGCATGGAGAAGGCGCGGGTGATCGCCGAGACCGGCGCCGGCCAGCACGGCGTCGCCGCGGCGGCGGCGGCGGCCTTTTTCGGCCTCTCCTGCACGGTCTACATGGGCAGCGAGGACATGCGGCGCCAGCGGCTCAACGTCGACCGCATGCGCCTGCTCGGCGCCGAGGTGGTGGCGGTGGACGCCGGCAGCCGCACACTCAAGGACGCCATCAACGAGGCGCTGCGCGACTGGGTGACCAACGTCCGCACCACCCACTACATCCTCGGCTCGGTGCTCGGTCCCGATCCCTACCCGCGGATGGTGCGCGACTTCCAGAAGGTGATCGGCGAGGAGGCGCGGCTGCAGCTCCGCCGCCAGGCGCGGGTGCCGCGCCCCGACCTGGTGGTGGCCTGCGTCGGCGGCGGCAGCAACGCGATCGGCCTCTTCTCGGCCTTCCTCGACGATCCGCGGGTGCGCCTGATCGGCGTCGAGGCCGGCGGGCGCGGCACGGCCGCCGGCGAGCACGCGGCGCGCTTCGCCGGCGGCTCGCTCGGCGTCCTCCACGGCACCCGCACGCTGGTGCTCCAGGATGCCGAGGGGCAGATCTCGACCACCCACTCGGTCTCGGCCGGGCTCGACTACCCGGCGGTCGGACCGGAGCACGTCCTGTTGCGCGACCGCGGCCGGGTCGAGTACACCTCGGCCACCGACGACGAGGCGGTCGCCGCCTTCCACCTCCTCGCCCGCACCGAAGGGATCCTGCCGGCCCTCGAGAGCGCCCACGCCATCGCCGAGGTGGCGCGCCACGCGCCGCGCCTGTCGCGCGAGCGGGTGGTGCTGATCAACCTTTCGGGGCGCGGCGACAAGGACCTCGAATCGGTGATGGAGTTCGAGCGCGCGCGGGCGGGGGAGGGGGGCGATCGCCTCGCCGAGGTGCGGAGGTTCGCGCGGTGAGCGCGCTCGACGAGGTCTTCCGTCGCTGCGCCGAGGAGCGCCGGGCGGCCTTCATCCCGTTCCTGATGGCCGGCGACCCGGACCTCGGGACGACCGAGGCGCTGCTCGAGGCCCTCGCCGCCGGCGGCGCCGACCTGATCGAGCTCGGGGTGCCGTTCTCCGAC
>DASWHY010000091.1:0-1500 GCA_036397955.1 Thermoanaerobaculia bacterium
ACGTGCTCGACGAGCGCCTTCACCAGCGGCCGGCGCATCCCCGTCCAGTCGGCGACCGAGTCGATCATCGCGCGCCGGTGCGCGGCGACGAACTCGGCCGCCGGGCGCGCCTCGGGGGCCGCGGCGCCGCGCCCGCCGCGCAGGATCTTGACCAGGTCGGCGTCGAGCGGCAGCGCCTTGACGGTTTCCAGCTCGCCTTCCTGCGCGCGGTAGAAGTCGGCGAGCGTGGCGTCCATCTCCTCGACCGTGAGGTCGGTGCGGCCGGAGGAGCGCACCGGCTCGCGGTCGCCGACCTCGGCGGCGATCCGCTCGACGTACTCCAGCTTGCGCAGCGCCCCCCAGCCCTCGTAACGCTCGCGCCAGTCGCTGTCGGGGGTGAGCCAGAGGGCGAAGGTTTCGGCGAAGTCCTCGTCCGGGTGCTTCTGCGCGTACCAGCCGGCGATGTGGCGCACGAAGTCGCGCGAGAAGGGGATCGGCCGGTAGTCCTCGCGGTAGGGCCGGCGGAAGGGCCCGAAGAGGGCGCGCCACTCCGCGGTCTTGTACAGCGCGTAGGCGTAGTTGAAGGCGTGCCCGGCCTCGTGGCGGAGGTACATCATGATCTCGCGCTCGTCCTCGAGGTCGTTCATCGCCTGCTCGAGCTCGGCCACGCGCGGGTCGGCGAGGTAGAAGGGGATGCCGATGATCGGCTCGCCCGAAGGGCAGCCCCACTCGTCGGTCAGGTAGCAGGGAGGGCGGAAGCGGCGGAGCTCCTTCGCTTCCAGCTCGCGGTACAGCTCCTCGACGTAGCGCTCGAGCGGCGACCCCTCGAGCTTCAGCCCCAGCTCGCGGATCGGCCGTTCGAGCAGGGCCTGGGCCTCGGGGGGAGTGCGTTCGAAGCTCGGCATGGGATCAGTCGCCCGCGGAGCGGTCGCGGAGGAGCCGCCAGGGGAAGAGGAGGAGCGCGGCGACCAGCGCCAGGTGCACCGCGCCGCCGCCGGCGAACCCGGCGAAGAGCGCCACCATCCACCCCGAAACCAGCCCGATCGCCACCGCGGCGCGCAAGGTCGGCGAGCGCACGGCGGAAAGCTAGCACGGGGCCGGAGACGTCCCCGCCGGAGCGGAAATACACCCTTTGGGCGCTGAAATGCACCACTGAGCCGGCAAAAATGGCGCCGCGACCGCTGGAGACGGCCCGCCGGCCCCGGGAGATGTCTCCCCGGCCGGAGAAATACACCCCCCAGCGGCAGAAATACACCCCCCCAGGGCCTGGGGATCTATCTCCAGAAGGAGAAATGCACCACTCGGGGCCTAAAGGGTGCATTTCTTCGCCTCCGGAGCCTTCCGGAGGCGCGGCGGCGACCGCCGGAGGCGCTCCGGAGACGTCCCGAGCGCCTGTGGGGTGCATCCGAGGTCCAAAAGGGTGCAAAAAGGGTCCGGCGGCGACCGCCGGAGGCGCGGCGGTGCACCCCCAAGGCTCCGGGGGGTGCATTTCTTCCGCCGCGGCGTTCGCGGAGTATCCTC
>DASWHY010000092.1:0-11702 GCA_036397955.1 Thermoanaerobaculia bacterium
CGGGGCCTTCGACACCGTCTACTACCACGAGTGGCGGGCGCGGCTGCCGGCGCGCGGCCGGGAGATGGCCGCCGAGCTGCGGCTCCACGCGGCGCGCGACGTCTTCTACGCCGTGCTCTTCGGGACGCTGCCGTGGCTCGCCTGGCAGGGGCGGTGGGTGGCGGCGCTCGCCGGTGTGCTCGTGGCCGAGATCGCGCTCACCCTCTGGGACTTCGTCGTCGAGTCGTTCGTGCGCAAACCGCTCGGCGACGTCTACCCCGGCGAGCGGGTCACCCACGCGATCATGGGCATCCTCTACGGCGGCATGCTCGCCTACCTCCTGCCGGCGCTCCGCGCCTGGTGGGAGCTGCCGACCGGCCTGGTGTTCGCTCCGCCGGAGGTCCCGGAGCCGCTGCGCTGGGCGCTCGTGCTGATGGCGGCCGGGGTCTTCCTCTCCGGCCTGCGCGACCTCTACGCCGCCTCCGGCGCGCCGCGCGGCGGCTGGCCCTGGCCGGCGACCGGCTGAACCGGCTACCGCACCCCGCAGGACTGACGTCATGGCAGGGTTTTTGAATTTCGAAGGTCCTCAGGAGGCCTCGCCATGGCACACCTCCCGTCCCCCCATCGCCTCGTCGTCTGCTTCCTGGTTGCGATCGGTCTCGTCGTCGCGACGAGCACGGCCGAGGAAGCCCAGCCACCCCGCCTGTCGCTCCGCGAGCTCGCGGCGGTCGGCGCGCAGGCCCCCGGCTGCGCGCCCGGCACGACGGGCCAGACGATCGGCGACGCCCCCCGCCTCGACGCGGCGGGGAACGTCTCCTGGGCCGTCACGCTCCGCGACCCCGACGGCGGCTTCGCCCAGGCGCTCTACCGCTGGCTGGGCGGCCCCGCCGAGCTGGTCTTCCAGAGCGGGGATCCCGCTCCCGGCAACAGCGCCCCCTTCACCCTCTTCCCCTACGCACCGCAGACGCCCCTCATCAACGGCGGCGGCCTGACCTTTGCCGCCAACATCGAGGATCCGGAGGTCGTCAGCCGCGACGGGCTCTGGTCGGACCGCTTCGGCGGCTTCGAGCGCTTGCTGCTCACCGGTGACCACCTGCCAGGGATGCCGGCCGGCACCGAGCTGGCCGGCTTCTCGGCCAGCATCCGCGGCGATCTGGTCCTCGCTCGCGCCAGCTTTGCCGAGGGGTCGAGTCTGCCTCGGGCCAACGAGGGCCTGTGGCGCAATCGCACCGGCCCTTGGGAGCTGGTCATGATCCGCGGCATGCGGGCACCCGGCCTGGACGGGGCCGTCTTCGACGCCGATCCGACCAGCGCTTACGGTCCGTTGTTCTTCCACACCGCGCGCGGCGACGGCTCGGTGTTGGCGCAAGCTTGGGTGCGCGGCCGTGGCATCGACGGCAACAACGATGAGGCGCTGTGGATCGAGACCGGCAGCGGGCTGCAGATGCTGGTGCGCGAGGGAGCCCGCGCGGGAGGGAAGGGCAAGACCACCTTCGGCCCGGCGTCGAGCACGCCCACCTTCGGCGCCGATGGGGAAAACCTGGCTCCTGCCATCAATGACCTCGGGTGGGTGGTCTTCGGCGCGATCCTGCGCAGCGGCAAGACACGCTGGAACTCCGTCTGGGCCAAGCGCGGCGGCAGCCTGGAGCTCGTGGCGCGCGGCGGTCTGCCGCTTTCCGGCTACGGCGAGGGGGATCCCGCGCCCGGCCTCCCCGCGGGGGCCACTTTCGCCGCTTTCGATGGCAGCGCCCTCAACCAGGACGGCACTTTCGCCTTCCAGGGCTGGGCCGACGAGCACGGGAACTTCTTTGCCCTGACCGAAGCGATCTGGTGGGACGCGCCGGGCACTCTCGCCCTGGTCGCCGCCGCGGGGAGGCCGGTGCCGGGCGCCTCGGGCGCCGCCTACGGGGAGCTCACCCTCGAGGGACTCACCGGCGAGGACGTGCTCCACTTCACCGCCTCGTTGACCGGCTCGGGAGTGACCTGGGCGAACGATGTCGCCCTGCTCCGCGCCACGCCGGACGGGACGGTCGCTCTCCTCCTCCGGGAAGGGGACGTCGTGGAAGTGCTCGATGGTGCCGGCCGGAGCACCTTGCGGACGGTTGCCAGCTTCACGTTCGGTCCCGGGGTGGTCACCGCCGGACGCGCCGCGGCGCGCGTGACGTTCACGGACGGCAGCGGCGGCGTCTACCTGATCGATCCCTTCCTCTAAAAGAAACCCCGGCCGCGTGGCCGGGGTTTCGCAACCGAGCCGAGGCAGCGGCTCAGAACAAAAGGTTCCCCTCGCCCATCGTCAGATTGAGGCCGGTGCCGAACTTGGCCTTGGCGGCCTTGAAGTCGTTGAGGGCCCCGTTGATGAGCGACTTGCGCTTCTGCGATGCGAGCTCGTTGATGGCGCTGTTGTTCTTGCCGATCCCCGAGTTGAAGAGCTTCACCGCGTCGGCGTGTAGTGACCGCGCGGTCAAGACCTCGACGGCGTCGAGCGCCTCGGCGATGGATAGCGACAGCAGCGTGTTAATCGTCTCACGCTTGCCGTTCACGTCGTCGTCGGGAGGGGAACAGAACTCGCCGGCGTCCGCGCCGCAGGGGTTCGGCGGGTCGGCGCTGTTCTCCAGCGTCAGCGCGGCACTGTTGCGTTGGATCGCGATGTCGGCGTTGAAGGCGGCGTTGATCACCCGCAGGAAGGCCGCGATGTCGTTGATCTGCTGCGGGGTCAGGTCGATCGGGCCGACGACGTTCAGGGCGGCATCGGAGTTGTTGAAGGCGGCGCTGTCGTAGAAGGCCACCGAGCCCTCTACGTCCGTGACCACGTTGTTGTGGAAGAAGGGCTCGGTGTCGGCGGCCTCGATGAGCGGCGGCGTATTGAAGCTCGCGTCGCCGAAGCAAGTCTGGTTGGGGTCGCCTTTGCAGGGGGCGGCGGGCGTCGCACCGAAGCCGCCGTCGAAGGGGAAGTTCTCGACTGCCCGGGCGGGGTGGACGACCGTTTCGACGCCGGTGTCGGCGTTGATGTTGGTGAGGTTGCCGACGTTCGCCCCGGCGTTGCCGTGGCAGCGGTTGCACTTGGCCACGGCGTTGTCGAGGAAGAGGACGCGGCCGGCGTTGGCGCCGCTGTTGGTGAGCGACACCTGGGGGAGGTTCAGCTCGCTGAGCCGGCCGGTAGCCAGCATGTAAGCCAGCATCTTGGTCTGCTGCGAGTCGGTCGGGAGGACGAAATCGATGTTCTCCCGTCGCAGCAGGCTCTTGGTGAAGTGCTGGCGGACGGCGCCGACCGAGAACAGCTTCAGCGTCCCGGGCGCCGGGGCACCGTCGCCACTCCAGCCGGTCCGCTCGTCGGCCCCCTGCCGCGTGTCGGCGGGCTTCTTGATCGAGGTGAGGAGCGACTCCGTGTGCGGCACGCCCCGCATGGTGAACTTGACCGTGGGGTTCTCGAAGCCGTCCACGTTCTCCAGGATCAGGCCGAACTGCCTGAGCAGCTCCGGCCGCTCGAGGCCCGGCACGCCCCCCTGCTCGGGCGGCAAGGAGGCGACGAAGATCTTGTCGGTCGACGGCAGCGTGGCGATGAACTCGGCGTCGATGACCAGGTTGTTGGCGGCCCGATGGCAGGTGCCGCAGGTGCGGCCGTTGCCGCTGAAGAGGCCGCGGAAGAAGAGGTCGGCGCCGTCGCCCACGCTCTGGCTCACCAGGCCGTGGGCGATGAGGATCTGGGTGGAGTCGGCGTCGGCGGAGCGGGGGCGGAAGAACGAGGCCAGGGTCGCCGGCCGGAGGAAATTCCTCCAACCGGGACGCGCGGCCTCACGCTGCCGCTCGGCGATCAGGCGGGCCTGGGTGAAGATGGTCTCGAAGTAGGGGCGGGTGCCGAGCAGGACCATGCCATGGACCGGCGTGCGGCCGGCACGGGTCACCACCACCAGGTCCACCTCGAAGTCGTGGAAGAGGGCAGGGCCGAGCTGCCGGGAGACCCTGGCGAGCTCGCCGTCTTTCTGCAGACGGCCAACCCGTATCATGCGCTCGCCGGCCTGCGGCAGGACGCTCTTGTCGGGGTCGTTGTCGACCAGCCAGAGGTCGGCTTCGAGATCCCCGAGGCCCTTCACTTCGGCGGCGACCTTGCCGCCGATCAGGTCGAGTCGGATCTTGCCCGTGGCCGGGCTCCACTCGCTCGAGAAGTCGCGGGACCAGCCGAACCCCACGACCACGTTGCGGTCGCCGCCCCGCGCCAGGTAGGCGGTCTCCCAGTCCTGGTAGGCCAGGGCCAGATTGGAGCTCTGGGCGATCAGCTTCTTGAGAGGCTCGATCGGACTGCGCTGGGCGGCCGGCTCGGTCGGCGCGGCCGCGGCGGAGTAGGTCGTGAGCACCAGCAGCGCCGGCGGCAGGCCCAGCACCAGGAGAGTACCCAGGAGGATGGGGAGAAGTGTCGTTCGCTTGATCAAGCGTTCGCCCTCCAGGTTGGATCGTCAGGCTTTCGCGGAGGGACACGCCGCCCCTCCGTCCGACAGGGGCGTTTGGCTTGGGCGGGAAGGTTCGCCCGCGGCGGCGCGCGGCAGGCGTTCGCCATCCTTGTGGCTACTCCTTACTTCTATGAGTGCCTTCGGAGCGAAAGAAGGAGACAACTACACCGGCCGCTCGGCGGCGAGGCGCGCGAGCGCGTCGCCGGTGAGGCGGAAGGTGATCCAGTCGTCCATCGGCCGGGCGCCGATCCCCTTGTAGAAGCGGATCGCGCTCTCGTTCCAGTCGAGGACGGCCCATTCGAGCCGGCCGCAGCCGCGCTCGACGGCGAGCCGCGCCAGGTGGACGAGCAGGGCGCGGCCGACGCCGCGGCCGCGCGCCTCGGGGCGGACGTAGAGGTCCTCGAGGTAGATCCCCGGCTGCGCCAGGAAGGTGGAGTAGTTGGGGAAGAAGAGGGCGAAGCCCACCGGCTCGTCGCCGTCGTAGGCGAGCACCACCTCCGCCGCCGGCCGCGGTCCGAAGAGCGTGCGGCGGAGCTTCTCCTCGGTCGCCGTCACCGCGTCGAGGAGGCGCTCGTAATCGGCCAGCTCGCGGATGAAGCGATGGATGAGCGGCAGGTCCGCCGCGACGGCGGAGACGATGCGGAGGGCGGGCATAAGCTCGCGCTACGTGGAGACGCGACCATATCGCGGTGGACGGCGCGGGATCGCTGGTGTACCTTGCTCGACTTCGCGTCATGCCCGCTCCGTCAGCAGGTCCTCGCTGGGTGGTGCTGAAGCTCGGCGCCGCCGTCCTCGCCACGCCCGAGCGCCGGCGCGCGGCGGCGGCGGTCGCGCGCGAGCGGCGCGCGGAAGGCTTGCGCCCGATCGTCGTGCTGCCCGAGGTCGCGCGCGCGGGCGACGCGGCGGAGGTCGCCGCGGCGGCGCTCTCGACCGCCGGCTCCGACCTCTTCGCCGCCCGCCTCGCCGCCGCGCTCGGCGCCGCCCGCTGCGAGGTCTGGGGCGAAGCGCCCGGTTTCTTCACCGCCGACCCCGCGCTCCTCCCCTCGGCCCGCCTGCTGCGCGCGCTGGACTACGAGGAGGCGCAGGAGCTGGCCGCGGCGTCGGCGGCGCCGATCGTCCACCCCGGCGCGCTGCCGCCCCTGGCCCGCGCCGGCGTGCCGCTCCACTTCCGGTCGATCGATCTGCCGGAGGCGCCGGGGACCGTCGTCTCGGCCGCCTCGCCCGTCGCCGACCCCCAAGTCAAGGCGATCGCCGTCCGGCGCGGCATCACGCTGGTGTCGATGGAGACCGCCGGCATGTGGCGCGAGGTCGGCTTCCTCGCCGACGTCTTCGCCCGTTTCGCCCGCCACGGCCTCTCGGTGGACGCCGTCTCCTCCTCGGAGACCAACGTCACCGTCTCGCTCGACTCGGCCGCCGGCGCGCTCGACCCCGGCGCGCTCGACGCCCTCCTCGACGACCTGCGCCGCCGCTGCGAGGCGCGGGCGATCGGTCCCGCCGCCGCGCTCTCGCTCGTCGGCCGCGGCATCCGCGCCATCCTCCACGAGCTGGCGCCGGTGCTGGAGCTCTTCGCCGAGCTCAAGGTCCACCTGCTCACCCAGTCGGCGAGCGACCTGAACCTCACCGTCGTGGTGGACGAGGAGGAGAGCGAGCGGCTGGCCCGCGACCTCCACGGCCTCCTCTTTCAGCACGCCACCGAGGGCGCGCTCTTCGGCCCCACCTGGGAGGAGCTGGAGGCGGCGCCGGCCGGTGGCGCGGCGGCGCGGCGGGGCCGCGGCCTCGCCGGCGAGACCCTGCCCTGGTGGGCCGCCCGCCGCGAGGAGCTCCCCGTCCTCGCCGCCCAGCGCGGGCCGCTCTACGTCTACGACGCGGCGGGCCTGGAGGCCGCGGCGCGCTCGCTCCTCGCGCTCCGCGCCGTCGATCGGGTCTTCTACGCCGTCAAGGCGAACTGCCACGCCGGCGTTCTCGGCGTCTTCGCGCGGCTGGGGCTCGGCTTCGAGTGCGTCTCGGCGGCCGAGCTGGAGCACGTCCGCGCGGCCGTGCCCGGGCTCGACCCCGGCCGCCTCCTCTTCACCCCGAGCTTCGCGCGCCGCGAGGAGTACGAGCGGGCGCTGGCTCTGGGCGTGCGGGTGACGGTGGACAACCTCCACCCGCTGGCCGCCTGGCCCGAGCTCTTCGCCGGGCGCGCGCTCCTCCTCCGCCTCGATCCCGGCCGCGGCCGCGGCCACCACGCCCACGTCCGCACCGCCGGCGCGCAGTCGAAGTTCGGCTTGTCGCAAGGCGAGCTGGAACGGCTGGCGCCGCTCCTGGCGCGGACCGGCGCGCGAGTCGTCGGCCTCCACGCCCACGCCGGCAGCGGCATCCGCGCCGCCGAGGCCTGGGAGGAGACCGCCGCCTTCCTCGCCGCGGCGGCGGCGCGCTTCCCGGAGCTGCGCGCGCTCGACGTCGGCGGCGGCCTCGGCGTGCCGGAGAAGCCGGGGCAGCGGCCGCTCGACCTCGCGGCGCTCGACGCCGGTCTGGCGCGGGTCAAGGCGGCGAACCAGGACTTGGAGCTCTGGATCGAGCCCGGGCGCTACCTCGTGGCCGGCGCCGGCGTCCTCCTGGCGCGCGTGGCGCAGGTCAAGGAGAAGGGCGGGATCACCTGGGTCGGCCTCGAGACCGGCATGAACTCGCTCATCCGGCCGGCGCTCTACGGCGCCTACCACCCGATCGTCAACCTCTCGCGGCTCGACGAGCCGGCGACGCTGACCGCCCACGTCGTGGGCCCGATCTGCGAGACCGGCGACGTCCTCGGCCGCGCCCGCCGCCTCGCGCCGGCCGCCGAAGACGACGTCCTGCTCATCGCCAACGCCGGCGCCTACGGCCGGGTGATGAGCTCGCGCTACAACCTCAGGGAGCCGGCGGGGGAGTGGCTGCTGGAGTGAGCCACGGCGTCTCGGCCACTTTCTCGCACGCGAAGCGGTAGCCGAACTCGACGATGTCGTCCAGCCGCTCCATGTCGAACATGTCGAAGGGGTCCATCGGCAGGTCGAGATAGAGGTCCACCTCGCGCTTCGCCTGCTTGGCGTAGACGTCGCTCGCCAGCAGCGCGGCGCGCATGATGAGGCGGAGGATGTTGGGGAAGGGGCGCGGCTTGCCGGCGCGCCGCATCCGGTTGCTCAGGTACTGCCAGGGGGTCGGCGGGTCCTCCCAGCTCGGGTCGGCGCGCAGGTCCACGGCGGCCGAGACGTCGGAGGCGATGATCCGCCCGGGCGCGAAGCGGCGCATGACGTCGGTCGGCAGGTTGTTGAGGACGCCGCCGTCGACCAGGAGGTCACCGCCCCGCTCCACGACCGGCGGCGTGATCCCCGGGATCGTGATGCTCGCCGACAGCGCCCGGCGGAGCGGCCCGTCGCGATGGACCTTGACCTCGGTGCGCGTGAGGTTGGTCGAGACGCAGAAGAAGGGGAGCCAGAGGTCCTCGATCCGGCCGCCGGCGAACATCATGTCGAGCATCACCTCGGCCTTCGCCTTCGAGAGCAGCGAGACGACCGGCAGGGTGTAGACCTTGTGCGGCGCCATCTCCACCCAGCCGCGGCGGTTCAAGTCCACGATCTCCCGCCAGCCGCAGCCGCGGGCGTACTGCGCCGCGATGATCGCCCCCATGCTGGCGCCGCCGATGCGGTCGATCGGCACGCCGGCCTCCTCCAGCGCGCGCAGGACGCCGATGTGCGCGAAGCCGCGCGCGCCGCCGCCGCCGAAGACGACGCCGATCGACTGGCCGCTGACCAGGCGGGCCAGCCGCTCGAGGTCGGCGGCGCGGCCGCGGCGGAGGTGGTGGTGGTCGTCGAAGGGGTAGAGCGCCAGCCAGCGGGCGGTGGCGCGGGGGCGCTCCGTCGATGCGGCGTGGAGGAGGACCAGCTCCTCGCGGCTCTTGCCGAGGGCGGCGGGCACGAGGACGCCGGCGAGCGCGCCGAGCCCCGGCTCGGCGTCGGCGTCGGCGACGACCAGCACCCGGTCGGCCTGCCGCAGGCAGCGGCGCGTCCAAGGGGTGGCGGCGGCGTCGCCGAGGTAGACGACGAAGCGGTGCGCCGCCTCCTGCTCGGCGAGCCAGGCGGTGACCCGGCCGTGGAGCGGGCTGCCTTCGGGGCTGTCGGCGGCGCCGGCGCCGAAGCGGTCGTCGATGGCGGCGGCGCCGGCGACCAGCGCGGAGCCGGTGCGGGCGAGCGTCGCGTGCAGCCCCGCCGCCAGCTCGCTCATCGGCAGGCCGGGCGTGATCGCGACGAGCGTGATGGAGAGCGGCGCCGCCGGCCGCTCGCCGGCGGGCGGCGCCGGGTCGAGCCACTCGGCGAGGAGCCCGGCCAGGGCGCGCAGGACGGCCGTGTGCCGCTGCAGGATGCCCTCGAAGCGCTCGCGCGACAGCCGCACGAGGACGGTGTCGCGGAGCGTGCGGACGGTGGCGGTGCGCGGCCGGTCGGTGAGGACGGCGAGCTCACCGACCGTCTCGCCCCGCCCCGCCTCGCGCAGCACGACCTCCTCGCCGCCGGGCAGCCGGCGCACGACCGTGAGCCGCCCGCTCGCCACCAGGTAGAGGAAATCGCCGACGTCGCCCTGCGCGCACACCGTCTCCCCACCGCCGACGACGCACCACTCGAGCTCCGCGCCGATCTCGTCGAGCACCTCGTCCGGCAGCCCCTTGAACAGCCGCGCCGCGCCGAGCAGCGCCCGGACCTCCGGCGCGGACGGGGGAGGGATCGTGGCCATGGATCCATAGAGTCTAGCAGCGGACAGAGATACGTGGGTACAATGTGCTTCCAGGAGGCGCCATGAAGACGCGACTGATCAGCATCGGCAACTCGCGGGGGGTCCGGCTGCCCAAACCACTCATCGAGGAAGCCGGCCTTTCCGATGAGGTCGAGATCCGGGTCCGCCCCGGGGCGATCGTGATCGCCGCGGTGACACAGCCCCGTGCCGGGTGGGCCGAGGCGGCGCAACGGCTGAGCACCCGAGGTGAGGAGGAGGTTCTCGAAGCGCCTACCCACTTCGACGAGGAGGAGTGGGAGTGGTAGGCGCAGGTCCCCGGCGCGGCGAGGTCTATCTCATCGATCTGAACCCAACGCGCGGCGGCGAGATCCGGAAAGTGCGCCCGTGCCTCGTCGTCTCGCCCGAGGAGCTCAATGCCCACCTCCGCACCGTGATCGTCGCGCCGCTGACGACCGGCAGCCACGCCTACCCGTTCCGTGTGCCGTGTCGCTTCGCCGGCAAGGTCGGGCACGTCGTGCTGGATCAGGTGCGGGCGGTCGATCGGGAACGGCTGTTGCGCCGCCTCGGACGCCTCACGCCCGCTACCGCGCGGCGGGTGCTCGCCGTTCTCCAACAGATGTTCGCGCCGTAGCTCGCTCTCAAGACTCCCGCAGCCTGCGGAAGGCCTCGGGCACCAGCTCCAGGTCGCTCGCTTCCTGGACGGCGAGGGCGATCTGGAACTCCAGGGTCTCGCGCGGCACCGGGTTGCGCCAGGCGGCGAGCTGGCGCTCGAGGGTTTCGAGGGGCGCGGTGCCCTCGGTCCTGACCGCGCGGTAGGTCTTGAAGGCCAGGGTCTCGGCCGCCGCCGGCGTCAGCAGCTCCGGGACCATGGGCTGGAGGCGGGCGAAGGCGCTCTCCTCGATCGCCACGCCGTAGCGCTTGCAGAGGGCGCGGATCAGGTGGAAGCCCTCCTCGGCGCCGGTCGTCGGGAAGAGCGGGATCTTCAAGTCGATGCGGCCCGGGCGCTTCAAGTCGATCTCGATCAGGTCCGGCCGGCTCGACGCCAGGATCCAGATCACCCGCCCGCGGCTCTCCGAGTTGCTCATCTCCTGGGCGATCATCGAGTAGACGCGGCCCGAGAGCCCGGAGTCGCCGGTGCCCGACTCGCGCTTGCCGAGCGTCTGGTCGGCCTCGTCGATGAAGACGAAGCAGCGGCCGAGCGCGCGCAGCAGGCGGAAGATCTTCTCCAGGTTCCCCTCGGTCGTCCCCACCCACTTGTCGCGGAAGTTCTTGATCTTGACCACCGGCACCCCGGCCTCGCCGGCCAGGCACTCGGCGAGGTAGGTCTTGCCGGTGCCCACCGGACCGCAGAGCAGGTAGCCGCGCGGCAGCGCCTTGAGCTCGTTGCGCCGCCAGAGGGCCAGGTCCTGCCGCAGCCAGGCCTTGAGCTTCTCCTGGCCGTAGAGGTCGTCGAAGGTCAGGCGCGACGGCACGAACTCGATCAACCCGGCGAGCTCGGTCTCGACCATCTGCTTCTTGAGCTCGACCAGGTCGGGCGGCCGCAGCGGCTCGCGCCGGTACTCCTTGACCTTGAGCAGGCTCTCGATCGCCGCCAGCGACGCCCCGGCCAGCTCGCGCGCCACGTTCGGCAGGTCGCCGCGCAGCTCGGCGAGCGCCGTCGGGCAGGACGGCGCGATCAGCTCGAGGGCCGCTTCGATCTCCGCCGGCTCGGGCAGCGGCACCTTGACCGCCGGCGCCCGCGGGTTGGTGGCGAGGAGCGGGTGGAGGTCGTTGAAGCTCTCGGTGACTAGGAACGACACCAGCGGGTGGCGGGTCAGCAGCTCGTCGCTCGACCAGTCGCGCACCAGGAGCGCCAGGGCGTGAACCTCCTGGCCGGCGCCCTCGGCCGGCACCACCAGGTGCGCCGCCTTGACCACCACCGCCACGTGCTGCGCCGGCTGGCCGATGCGGGCGAGGTTGGCGCAGTAGCGGAAGTAGCGGCCGACCGTCTCGAGCGCCGGGCGCGGCGCGCGCGGGAACTCCTGCCCCTCCTGGAAGCCCGGCCAGCGGGTGAAGAGCTCGCCCCCCTTCTCGACGCGCAGGCCGCTGCCCAGGTCGTAGGAGAAGACGACGTCGAAGCGCGGCACCAGGCGGCGGAGGAAGAAGTCGATGAGCCCGCCCAGGCGGACGGGCGGGGGCGGAGTTGGCGAGGCCGGATCCGCGGGCTCGCCGGCGGCGGCCGGAGGCGGCGGGCCCGCCGGCAGCAGCAGCCGGTCGGTGACGTTGCCGTGGACGATGAACTGGCTCGCGGCGTTCGACTCGTAGAGCTCGACGAGCTGCGCCGCCCAGGCGGGACCGCCCCTCGCCGCGCGCGGAGGAGCGGCTGCCGTGGTGCTCACGCCTGCTGCGCTTCCGGTCCCATGGTCTTGGCCGGGGCCTCCGCCGCGGCCGGCTCGGCCTCGCCGGGGAGGGGCTCGAGCGCGATCCCCTCGCGCGCCGCGAACTCGGCCAGCGCCTGCTCGGCGAGCGCCTGCTGCTCGACGCCCTTCAAGTCGACCT
>DASWHY010000093.1:0-2864 GCA_036397955.1 Thermoanaerobaculia bacterium
CGGCGGGGCGAAGACGCGGTAGCGGAGGGCGCGGTAGAGGGCACTCTTGACGAGCAGCGGGTGGGCGCGCGCCCGGCTGACGCCGCCGCCAGGCGGAAGCGCCCCTTCTGGATGATCGAGACCTCGGGCGCCAGGTCGAAGAGCCGCACCGCCGCCTCGGCCGCGGCGAGCGCCAGCAGGCAGGAGACGAGGGAGAGGACGAGCTTCTTCGCCACGGGAGGTGCCGGGGGCGGTATCTTACGCATCCAGGAAGAGGAGGACGCGCCGATGAAGAGCCTCGCCCCGCGCCGCACCCTGCCGCTGCTCGCGGCGCTCACTCTGCTGCTCCCCGCCGCCGCGGGCGCCGCCGAGCACCGCATCGGCGGCGGCATCCACTACTGGCGGACGCTGGACGACGTGGCGGACGAGGGGGTCGACTTCGAAGACGACGGCACGGCTTACGTCGCCTCGTGGCAGATCCTGCCGGCCGGGATCTTCCGCTTCGAGATCGGGCTGGAGTACTTCCCCGAGGACTTCGGCGGCGCCGTCGACAGCGAGGTGCTCTCGCCGCAGGTCTACCTGCTCGTCGGGCACGGCCTCTACGCCGGGGTCGGCACGGGCGTCCTCTACTCGGACAGCTTCGGCAGCCCGCCGATCAGCTCCGACGACGAGTTCTCCGACCCCTTCTATGCCCTGCGCGGCGGCTTCGAGCTGACGCTCGTCCCGCGCGTCCACCTCGACCTCAACGTCAACTACCGCGCCAACACCTGGGAGGGGCTGGAGGAGGTGGACGTGGAGACCCTGACGCTCGGCGCGCAGGTGAGGATCGGGCTCGGGGGCAGCCGCTAGGGACGCGCCGTCACGGCGCTAGGGAATAACCGCGCTGGTGTCGGCCCCGCCGCAGTAGCTCCCCTTGGGATTGACGTAGCTCTCGCTCTCGCCGGTCGCCGTGTCGGTCAGGGTGATCCGGTACTGGAGGTCCGAGAGCGCGCCCCAGAAGAGCCAGAAGGCGCCGTTGACCGGCCGGCCGTCGAGGGCCTTCACCACCAGCTCCACGTTCTCCGGCGCGAAGAACCAGAAGGTGCCGGTCTGGTCGGTGCGCGGCACCGCGGCGGCCTCGTGGACGAGGCCGTCGCGCGGGTCGAGGTAGTCGACCTCGACCTGGAGCCGCGCGCCGAGGAGGCAGAGGGTGCCGGGGCCGGCGGCGCAGGCGGCGGCGGTGACCGGCGTCATCGCCTCCGCCGGCACGAAGGTGAGCGGCGGCACCACCGCGTCGGTGTCCAGGAACCCCACCGTATCCGCCCGGCCGCAGAGGGTGCCCGGCGGGTTGTGGTAGCGGCGGACGCCGCCGGTCGCGAGGTCGGTCACCTCCAGCCAGTACTCGACGTCCGAGAGCGCGCCGTAGAAGACCCACCAGCGGCCGGAAAGGGCCCGCGCGTCGAGCACCTTCACCACCAGCTCCAGGTTCTCCGGCGCGAAGAACCAGAAGAAGCCGCTGCCGTCGGTGTCGGGGACGGCGCGGCCGAAGCCGTCGTGGCCGTCGTGGTCGCGGAAGCGCACCTCGACGGCGAAGCGCCCGCCGCCCAGGAGCAGCCGGCGCTCGGCGAGCGGCGGCCCCGGCGGGTGGGCGGCGATGAAGTCGCGGTAGGCGGCGAGGGCCGGCTTCGGGTCGCCGCCCGGGTCGAGCACGCCCCACTTCGGCACCGACGCCGCCGGGTCGTCCTGGAGCTCGTAGAAGAAGACCTTGGCGATCCAGGCGCGGTTGGGGTCGCCGCCGAACCAGCGGGAGAGGAGGCCGCTGTAGTAGTTCGCCTGCGAGCCCGCGCCGACCTGGTCGCTCGCCCAGCCGGTCTCGGTCAACCAGAAGGGCTTGTCCTCGGCGCCGGCCGACTCCAGCACCTCGCGCACCGACGGGGCGACGGTGTCCCAGAACTGCGGCCGGTTGCCGAAGAGCGTCGAGTCCTCCAGCTTGTCGGTGACGTCGGCGGGCCCGTCCTGGTCGTAGAGGTGGTGGGTGACGAAGTCGAGCTCGTCGCCGGCCTCGAGCAGGACGGCGCGCAGCCAGTCGTACCAGTCGGCGTCGCCGGAGGTGAGGTGGGCGAGGTCGGGCCCGCCGACCCGCGCGGCGGGGTTGCCGGCGCGCATCCCTTCGATCCCCGGGAAGACGATGCGGTCGAGGTACTGGCGGCGGCTGCCCGACCAGAAGCGCGGCAGGTTGGCCTCGTTCCAGAGGCCCCAGTGGTCGATCTTCCCGGCGTAGCGACGGGCGGAGCGGCGGCAGAACTCGCGCCAGTCGGCGGCGTCGTCGGGGACGCCGGTCAGGGTCGGGCCGGTCGTCGCCCAGTCCGGCGTGTAGGCGAGGGTGGCGTAGACCTCCAGGTCGCGCTCCTCGGCGACGGCGGCGATGCGGTCGTAGAGCCGCCAGTCCCAGCTCCCCTCGGCCGGCTGCACCCAGGCCCAGATGAAGTCGATCCGCACCCAGCCGATCCCCGCCGCCTCCGCCTCGTCGAAGGCGTGCGAGAGGTTGGGCTCCCCCGGCGCGTGGACGTTGACGCCGTAGGGGGAGGGCTCGAAGGCGAACGCCGGCGGCGGCGCCGCGAGGAGGGCGGCGGCCAGGGCGAGGCCGAGGGCGATGGGGTTGCGGCGCACGTCGAGTGAGTCCTTATTCGGGCAGCATCGGGAGGCGGCCGACGGCGGCGTCGGCGGCGGCGCGCGGAGGCCCTTCCTCCTCGTCCGCCTCGCCCCCGTTCTGGTCCTCTCCCGGGTTCAAGAACAGGTTGCTCTCCAGGTTGTATTGCCGGGTGTAGAGGGCGTGGTAGCGGCCGCCCAGGGCGAGGAGCTCCGGGTGGCGCCCGCGCTCGATGATCTCGCCGCCTTCGAGCACC
>DASWHY010000094.1:0-1885 GCA_036397955.1 Thermoanaerobaculia bacterium
CCGGCACGCCGTCGAGGAGGGCCATGTCGGAGAGGGTGGGGGAGCCGACCAGCCGCGCCTCCGGCCGCGCCCGCCGCCCGGCCTCGACCAGCGCGGCGTCGGCGGCGGTCTCGCGCGGGCGCAGCCGGTCGGAGAGGACGCGCACCTCGCCCGCCACCGCCCGCTCGACGCGGCGCACCACTTCGGCGCTGGGAAGCACCGGCGTGGTGCGCACGTCGAGCACCGCCGTGGCCTCGCCGGGCAGGACGTTGCGCGCGGTGCCGGCGCGCACCTCGGTCGGCTCCAGGGTGATCGCGCCGAGCCGCTCGTGCGGCGGCCCGAAGTCGATCCCTTCGAGCGCCACCAGATCGCGCGCCAGCCGGCGGGCGGCGTTGGCGGCGCCGAGCGCCGCGGCGTGCGCGGCGTGGCAGGCGTCGCCGCGCGCCACCAGCTCCAGCACCAGGAGCCCCTTCTGCGCCAGGGCGAGGTCGAGGCCGGTGGGCTCGCCGATCACCGCCCCCTCCAGCGGCAGCCCGCGGCGCGCCAGCTCGGCGAGGACCGCCTGCGTGCCGGTGCCGCGGGTCTCTTCCCCCTCGACCAGCGCCAGCGCCAGGGTGAACGGCAGCTCGACGTTGCGGAAGGCGAGGAAGGCGGCGGTCATCGCCGCCGCCGAGGCCTTGGCGTCGTTCGCGCCGAGGCCGTAGACGCGGCAGTCCTCGACCGCCGCCTGCCAGGGATCGCGCGTCCAGCCCGGGACCGGCGGCACGGTGTCGAGGTGGGTGTCGAGGAGGAGGACCGGCCGCGGCTCGTCCGTCGCGCCGCCGGCCAGTACCAGCAGCGTGTCGCCGAGCCGCAGCGGCGCCAGGCCGTAGCGGCGGAGCCGCCCCTCCACCAGGTCGGCGGCCGCCGCCTCCTGGCCCGAGACCGACGGCACCTCGACGAGCGCCCGGTGGAGCGCCAGCACCTCCCGCGCCGGCAGCATCACGACCGCGCCTCCGCCAGCTCCGCCGCCTGCTCGTCCGGGGTCAGCGAGCCGACGCTCGCCACCACCATCGTGCCGATCCCCTGGTTGGTGAAGACCTCGGCGAGCAGGCCGTCGGGCGCGGCGTGCGCCAGGATGTGCACCCGCGGCACGCCGCCGCGGATCGCCGTCTCGATCGCGCTCGCCTTGGGGAGCATGCCGTCGCGCAGGCAGCCCTGGTCGCGCAGGCGGGCGAGACCGGCGAGGTCGGTGTAGGAGACGAGCGACGCCGGATCGCCGGGGCGCTCGAGGATGCCCGGCGCGCCGGTCAGGAGGATCAGCTTCTCCGCCCTGAGCCCCGCCGCCAGCGCCGCGGCGACGGTGTCGGCGTTGATGTTGAGGAGCGTGCCGTCGTCGGCCGCCGAGAGCGGGCTCACGATCGGCACCATGCCGGCGTCGAGGAGGGTGCGCAGGACGGCCGGCTCGACCGCCACCACGTCGCCCACCAGGCCGTAATCGACCGGGGCACCGTCCACCGCCACCGGCGGCCGCCGCCGCGCGCGCACCAGGCCGGCGGCGGCGCCGGAGAGCCCGACCGCCGGCAGCCCCAGGGCGCGGCTGGCGGCGAGGAGGCGCGTGCTCATCGTGCCGTTGAGGGTCATGATCGCCACGTCGAGCGCCGCCGGGTCGGTCACCCGGCGCCCGGCGACGAAGCGCGGCTCGGCGCCCAGCGCGCGGGCGAGAGCGCTGGTCTCGGCGCCGCCGCCGTGGACCAGGACGACGCGGATGCCGAGCTGGTGGAGTACCTCGACCTGCTCGAGCAGGGCGCGGATCGCCGCGGCGCTCGCCAGCGCCTCGCCGCCAGCCTTGACGACGAAGGTCTTCTCGCGGAAGACGCGCAGGTACGGCGTCGCGTGCTTGAGGGCCGCCACCACGGCGGCGTGC
>DASWHY010000095.1:0-23098 GCA_036397955.1 Thermoanaerobaculia bacterium
AGCTTGCTCGTCTCTTCCTCCGGCGACAAGACGCTGATAGTCTGGGACCTAGCCAGTCAGCAAGAGAAGTTCCGACTCGTCGGCCACGAACGTTCTATCAACGCATGTGTTTTTAGCCTCGATGGGCGGCTGATCGTATCGGCAGATGGCGACTATACGAATAGTCGAGAGGGAGGCGAACTGAAGATTTGGGCCACTGACACGGGGACGGAAATCAGGACGCTCGAAGGTCATGCGGCCGTCGTCACAAGCTGCGACATAAGCAGGAACAGTCGTGTCATCGTATCAGGTTCTCTGGACGGCACTGTGAAGTTATGGGACGTAGGATCCGGTCGCCTCTTGAATAGAATCCGTGTAAGTGACTACCCTGTCACCTGTTGTCGACTGGATACTGATGGTGGCATTGTGGTCTCAGGCGATCGAACTGGCCAGCTAAAGATCTGGAACGCAGCGCAGGGGAAGCTACTTCAGACTATACAGGCGGCCAACGAGGCCGAGGGCCTCAGCAGTTGCATCCTGAGCAGTGATGGTAACCGTATAGGCTCCACTGGCGGTGGCTATCTGGCGATCTGGGATCTCCGAGCTGGCAGAAGAATCGCATCGATTCGAACCACCGCATCTCTAAACCATTGCAGTTGGTCTGCGGACGGACATTGCCTAGCAGCTGTAGGCGGAAGCGGAGTTTACTTTTTTGACGTGGTCAGTTAAAGAAGCGTGATGGTCTTGAGGAGGAGACACTGTTGTCGGCGAGCGCATCTGCCGACCGCATCCTCGTATCTTGCGCTCGGCCTATTGGTATTGGCGCTCGCCTGCTCCGGGCGTGAGCTGGAGTCCGGTGACGGGCCGGCGACACTGGGGGCGGAGGGGCGCGATCTGGACGAGGGGCGCGGGGTGGCGCTCGGGGGGGTGGAACCGAAGGGGCCGGCCGAGCGCGCCGGGCTGCGGGACGGCGATCTCCTCGAAACGATCGACGGCCAGCCCGTGACGAGCGTCTGCGCGCTCGACCAGGCGCTCGCCGAGCGGCGGCCGGGCGACGAGGTGCAGCTCGCCGTGCAGCGAGGCGGCCAGCGCATGGAAAAGACCGTCCGCCTCGCCAACGCCGTCGCCCTCGCCGCCCGCGGCTGCGACGCGGACCGCGCCGCGAGCTGCCACCGGCTCGGCTTGCTCCATCTTTCGGGGAGCGGCGTCCCCGAGGACGCCAAGCGGGCCGGCGAGATCTTCTTCGACGCCTGCACCGGCGGCCACGCCGCCGCCTGCGCCGAGCTCGCCCTCCTCGCCCTGGACGGCAAGGGCGTCCCCCGCGACGAGCCGCGGGCGCGGCTCCTCGCCGCGCGCGCCTGCGACGGCGGCGACGCCGCCGGCTGCACCCACCTCGCCTTCCTCCACGCCACCGGCCGCGGCGGGCCCGCCGACGACCGCCTCGCCACCTCCCTCTACCGCCGGGGCTGCGACGGCGGCAACGCCTCCGCTTGCTTCAACGTCGGCCTGATGTACGAGAAGGGGCGCGGCGTACGGGCCGACCCCGCCGTCGCGCTCCTCGCCTACACCCGCGCCTGCGACGGCGGCAGCTCCCTCGCCTGCACCAACCTAGGCTACCTCTACGAGCACGGGACGGGCACGCCGCGCGACGAGGTCTGGGCCGCCGGCTTCTATCGCCGCGGCTGCGCCGGGGCGCCCTGCCGGCCGGGCGATCCCACCGGCTGCTTCAACCTCGGGGTCTTCCAGCGCGACGGGCACGGCATGGCCGCCGACAAGGCCGCCGCCGCCGCCCTCTTCGAGCGGAGCTGCGCCGCCGGCGAGGCCCTCGGCTGCGCCAACTTCGCCGATCTCCTGGCGGCCGGCGACGGCGTCCCCCAGGACGAGCGCCGCGCCGCCGCGCTCTTCCGCCGCGCCTGCGAGGGCGGGCATACGCAGGCCTGCCGCAACCTGATCGTGCTCTCGGAGGACGGGGCCGCCGCCGAGCCCGCCGACGTCTCCGGCGTCGCCGCCCGTTTTCGCCGCGCCTGCAACGCCGGCGACGCCGAGGCTTGCCACGAGCTGGCGGTGCTCTACGACGACGGCACCGGCGTCGGGCGCGATCCGGCGCGGGCGGCGGCGCTCTACGAGACGGCGTGCGCAGGGGGCGAGCCGCGCGGTTGCGTCAACCTCGGGGTGATGGTCGCGACGGGGAGCGGCGTGCCGGCCGACGAGGCCCGCGCCGTCGTCCTCTACCGCCGCGGCTGCGAGGCCGGGGAGGCGCGCGGCTGCTACAACCTGGCGGTCCGCCACGCTCACGGCATGGGGCTGCCGCAGGACGCCTACCGCGCCGCCGACCTCTACCAGCAGGCCTGCGACGCCGGCGACCTCCTGGCCTGCGTCAACCTGGGCACCATGCACGCCGAGGGCAACGGCGTCATCCAGGACCACGGCCGCGCCGCCGCCCTCTACCGCCACGCCTGCGAAGGGGGCGAGGCGCTCGGCTGCGCCAACCTGGAGCGGGCGCCGGCGGAGCTGCCGCCCTCGCCGCCCCTGCCGCGACCGCGCTAGGGTCTTACGGCCGTTGGTGTACGAGCCTATGTACGGCGGAGATCGGCGAAGGTTCCGGCGCCGGCTTCGCCGCCGGGCGCAGCCGCCGCGCGGCGAGCCGGGCGTCGAGCCAGGCGGCGACGGCGACGCTGAGCGCCGCCACCGCGGTGCCGGCGATCATGTCGCCCACCCAGTGGATGCCGAGGACCAGGGTGGAGAGCACGACGGTCGCCCCCAGGCCGAGCGCCGCCCAGCGGAAGCGCGCCTTGAAGCGGAAGCAGACCAGGATGGCGACGACCGTCATCGAGACGTGGAAGCTCGGGAAGCAGTTGTCGAGGCCGCTCATCGGCCGGATGGCGTCGATGAGGTGCGAGCTCAGGCTGTCGGAGAGGAGGATCGCGCCGGAGCCCGGATAGGCCCAGCGCTCGGGGATCGGCAGCAGGAGGAAGAACGGCAGGCTCACCGCGTAGTCGGCGGCGAGCGCCAGGGCGTAGACGCGGAAGGGGGCGATCTCGCGCCGGCGGGCCAGCCCGAGCGCCACGGCGACGCAGAGCACCGGGAAGACGAAGAAGTACGACGCGCTGTAGACCACCGCCGAGAGGCGGGGCGCCGCGTCGTGATCGACGAAGTTCAGGCTCTTGGCGAGGCCCAGGTCGCCCTCCAGCTTCTGGCTCGCCAGCGCGAAGTCGTTCCCCAGCTCGGCGAGCCATTGTCCTGCCCCCGAGCCGCTGGCCAGGGTCTCGAGGTTGGTCTCGACCAGGTTGAAGGTGAAGACCGCGGCGAGGAGGAGGCTCAGGCCGAGACGCCCGTCCAGCCCGCTGGCGAGCGCCCGCGCCGGGGCCGCGCGCAGGGCGGCCAGGACCGACTGCAGAGTGCGCGGGACGCGGCGCGGCGCGGCGGGCGGATCCGCCACGACGGGCGCGGGCTCGGCCGCTAGCGGCGCGGCCGGCACGGGCGCCGTGAGCGCGATCGGAGCCGGCGCCTCCGCGACCGGGGCCTCCTCGGGCCCCAGACGGCTCCAGCTCTCGACCAGCTCGCCGATGCGGATCTTCTCGCCCATCCAGCGGTCGAGGAGGTCGTGCTGCTCCTTCTGCCGCGGGGTGCGCACGGCGTAGCGCGTCTCGAGGCTCGCCAGCGCGTCGCCCACGAAGCGGTGGGTGACGATCCCCTCCTGGGCGTGCTGGAAGAGCTTCGCCGCGATCTGCCGGTTGCGCTCCTCGCGCGGCTTCCTGCCGCTCTTGGCGATGATCAGGTCGCCGGCCTTCTCCAGGTTGAGCATCGTCGGCACTTGCGCGCTGTCCTGGCACACGTGGCGGTGGACGTAGCGGTAGAGCTCGTCGACCGATACCAGGCCGTCGCCGTCTTCGTCGGCGCCGCCGCGGATGCCGGCCAGCAGGTGCTTGGTGAAGACGCCATGACCGTCCTGCTCCCGCTCCTCCGCCACCTCGATGCCGGTCGAGGCGGTCATCACCTGGATGCCCCGGCCCGAGGCGAACTGCTGCAGCGAGTCGTCGGTGGTGCCGCGGGTGAAGACGCCGCCGGCGGCGCCGCTGTAGCAGCAGTCGAGGATGACGACGATCCGCTTCGAGCGCGAGATCTCCATGAAGTCGCGCAGGCTGCTGACCGGGAAGGACGTGGCCTCGAGCGTCGAGAGCCGGGTGTCCGCCGTCGCCAGGTGGAGCTTCCCCCGCCGGTTGAGCTTGCCGTGCCCGGCGTAGTAGACGAGCACCAGGTCGTCGCGCTCGGCCAGGTTGAGCACCTCGTTGGCGCGCTCGCGCACCTCCTGGCTGGGGCGGTTCTTGAGCACGAAGCTCTGGGTGAAGATCCCGTGCTCCTCCGAGGTGATCAGCTCGTGGAGGGCGTCGACGTCGTTCTCGGGGAAGCGCAGCGGCGGCAGCTTCGCCTCGCTGGGGAAGCTGCTGTTGCCGATGAGGACGGCGTAGCGCTGCTCGCTCACGGCGTGGGCGTCCCCAGGAACTGGTTGGCGAGCGAGAGCGTGCGCTCGAACTCGGCGCCGCACAGGCTGCCGGCCTGGACCGTGAGCTTGGCGCCGTCGGGCCGCGTCAGCTCGACGACGACCGGCGACGACGCGCTGCGGTCGAAGTAGGCGCGGACGACGTTGAGCAGGGCGGCCGCCGTGCCGCTGGTGACCAGGGTCAGCGCCAGGCTGCCGATCGTCATCAGGTCGCCGCGGGTCGCTCCCGGCGCCTTCTCCTCGACCGGTTCGGCCTCGACGCCGGCCGCCGCGAGGTCGTCGCGCAGGTCGAGCGAGAGGTCGTGCAGGTCCTCGGGGTGGAGGTCGTTCGACACCAGCGAGAGCGCGCAGTCCATGGCGGCGCCTCCGCTACGCCCGCCGCGAGCGCCGGAACGCCAGGACCGTGCCGGTGCCCGACAGCCCGACCAGGGCGAAGAAGACGACGTTGAAGACGTGGAAAACCGTCTGCGGCTCCGGAGGGCGCTCCAGGAGGACCCGGTATGCCTCCCGGCTCATGGGATCGACGCCCCGGGCATCGCCCATCGCCAGCCGAAACTCCTTGTCCACCAGCCGGAACTTGAAGAAGTCGGCGCCCTCGACCGCGACCCGAGATGGACCCACAAGTCCGGTGAACAGGTTGTGGAGCGGGTCGGTCCAGCGGATCTTCTGGACCGCCACCGGCGTGCCCGGGGCGAGGGAGAACGGTACGTCACGGATCACCAGCGGCGGATCGTCGTCGTAGGGCCAGATGTAGCGTATCCGGTGCACGCGCGACGCCAGGATGTTGCCAATGCGTTGGGTGAGGTCCTGCTCTTCGGCCGCCGCGCTTGCAGGTTGGAAGCTGATCCGAAACACCTGCGGCTTGACACCGAAAGCCGGTATGTCGCTGGTCAGTGTGATGTGCCCTTCCCGCACCCAACCGAGCGTCCAGTCGTAGTCGACCTTCTTGTGGAAGCGGTTATCGTAGAGGACGAACTCGGTGCCGGAGAGCCGCACCCCCTGTCGTGCCGCCTCCAGGTAGCCGCCGGGGATGCCTCTGCCCCTCGCGACGCGTACGACGACCGGCGTCCGCCGCTCACTCGCCAGCCAGCGCAGGTCGGCGAGGGCGTCCCAGGCCTTGCCGGCCTGATTGATGTCGACCCAGGCCAGGAAGTCCGCCTTGTCGATCTCCAAGCGGGCACTGCCGCCGCCACGCGTCGTGAACAGCTTGCGGACGGCCGACCGCCGCTGCGGCGATTTAAGCAGCGAGCGGGAGCAGACGAGGAGGTCGTTCGGCAGCTCGGTGGGGAGTGGGATGAAATACACCTTCTCCCCGCGCTGCCGCTGCTCCGCGTCCTCGCCGCTCAAGAACTTCACCATCGTGCCGTCCCACACTGCGGCGAGCTGTGCCCCGCCGTCGGCGACTTCCTCGACCAGCCGGCTGCTGCTGTTGCCCCCGATCTCCTCGCTCTGGATGGCGGTCAGCCCGGGGGTCGACTCGCTCATGTCGAAGATGGAGTTGCGGCGGAAGAAGAGCGCCGGCAGGAAGAAGCTCGAGGTGCTGAACCTGCTGTGGTAGACGAAGCGGGCCGGCGAAGCCTGTGCCGCCCTGTTGCGGACGAACTCGAGCAGATCGTCGAGATCGGGCTGCTTGCCGCGCAGCTCGAGCGACGAGTCGAGCGCTTCCCGATTGACCACGAAATAGGAGTGGTAGGTGGTCCCAGGGTTCGTCTCGCTGACGGTGGCCTTGCTGATGTAGGTGCCGACAATCTCGAAGTCCGCGCCGAGCATCTCGGCGGCGATGTAGACGTACGGGGTGACACGCGCCAGGTACGGCGTCTCACGCATCCGGGCGCTGGAGTCCGAAAGGTTCTTGATCGCCATTGCATAGTCGAGCGGGTCGGCGTTCAGCGGCTCACCCAGCTTCCGTTCCAAGAGCGCGCGCAGGATCTCGTCGGCGTCGGCGGTCTTCTGGTCGTCCTGGTCGATCGAGACGAACTTGACCGACGTCTGCGCCGCGGCCGGAGAAGCCGCCACGGCCCAGAGGACAGCGAGCAGCAGTAGCCACGCGTAGAGTCGAGGAACACTTAGCTTCGGCATAAGTCACCCTTTTTGCTTAGGCGCTTGACCGTTGCGACCGTTACCGGCCTGACGGCTCGTGAGCCAGGAACGAGCTGAAGGGACTAGATCCCTCACTGCGTTGGCTCAGCGTCGTGCGGACTAGAGACTAGAGGCCGAAGGGACCGACGGTCTTAGCGGTTTTCCAAGGTTTCCCCACCTGTTTTTCAATGCGTCCCGCGTACGTTCCCCCCGGCGAAAGGCGGAGGGGCGCGCGCTCAGTCGAGCCGATCGTCGAGGATCGCGGCGATGCGTTGACCGGCGATCGCGACCCGATGGTTGGCCAGGGTGTTGGCGAGCCGCCGGTAGGCGCGCGCGGGGCGTGGGTGCGGCGGCTGGCCGCGCTCATCCCCGATCGTGTAGACCACGTAGCGCGCCAGCGTCGGAAGCGCTCCCGGAGCTGGCCGGCCAGCGCCAGAGCCCGCTGGGGATCGTCGTCGGTGCCGAGCGAACGGTCCCAGAAGGAGTGCAGGTTTCTCTCGTTCGAGTTGATGAGGAATGAGTTGCCGCCGCGGTCGCCGCTCGGGTGCAGGGCCGAAAAGCGCGCCGCGGAGTGCAAGGGCTGGTGGATGTCTCCCACCAGGTGCAGCAGCCAAGAGAGGTCGTACGCCTGCTCGCTCGCCGTCACATCCGGGTCGCCGAGCGCGCTCCGGAAGGCGACGATCTGGGTCAGCGCGTTGACCTCGTCGGGCTGGCTCACCGCCGCGGCGTCGAAGGTGAAGGGGAGGTCGATGAAGTGCCAGGGCTTGTGGATCCCCATGTCGGGGAAGCCGGGCAACGCGGGCGTCGGCTCCGCCTCCGGGTTGGTGTCGTCGAAGAAGCGGGAGTCGCCGCGGATCAGGTCCGGCCAGATCGCGGCGCGCATGAAGACGACGGCGCCGAAGTCCGGATCGTCCGGCGGGAAGTCGCCGGCGAGCCGCGCGAAGTCCGGGTGCTGCCGGAGCAGCTCGTCCACCCGCGTCCTCACCTCGGGGGACAGACTGAGATAGGCGACCCCGGCCGCCGTCATGTGACCGGCGTTGTTCCAGGCCGCCGCGGGCGGGGGTGAGACGGCGAGCAAGAGCGCCGCGATCGCGAGCTTTCGCATCTCGGGTCCCTCGACTGGTTCGTTTAAGAGATTACTTTAGATCGATCCACATCCGCCGTCAATCCGCGCTGAGACGCGCTATCCGGCGATCCGCCGCAGCGCCAGCGCGAGGAGGACGAGCGCGAAGACAGCGAGCGCCGGCGCGGACGCGACCGGGATCTCCCCCACCGGAGCGAGCACCCGGAAGCAGCAGCCGTCGGAGGTGGCGGCGGATTCGTTCGTGCCGTCGCCGTTGGCGTCGAAGCTCGCGGTGGCCGGGTTGCAGAGGGTCATGCCGGTGGTGCCGGCGTCGATCGCGGCCTCGACCGTGATCGTCACCGACTCGCCGGCGAGGATCCCGCCGTTCCAGGTCACCGTGTTCAGGAGGGTGGTGACAGTGCCGCTGCTGGCCGCGGCGCTCACCAGGGTGAGCCCGGCGGGGAGCGTGTCGGTGAACTCGTCGCCGGGGTTGTCCGCCTGGTTGGCCGGGCCGCAGTTGAGGAGCACGAAGGTGTAGGTGGCCGTGCCCCCCTCGCTCTGGGTGCTGGCGACGCCGACGCAGAAGACCGAGAGGCCGGGCGGGGCGGCGACGGCGGTCGTCGTCGTGGCGGAGTTGTCCGCGGGGGTGCCATCGATCTGCCCCGGCGGCTGGGCGACCGTGACGGCGTTGATCAATAGGGCGGCGCAGGCCAGCGGGGCCGTGCCGCTCACCCGGTAGACCTCGGTGCCGCCCGGGGGCAGGGCGAAGGTGTCGGTAATCGTCCCGTCGGGGGCGGCGGACTGGGTTGGGGTGCAGCCCGCGCCCTTGCACCAGGCGACGCCGGCGAGGCGCGGCGGCAGGACGTCGTGGAGGGTAGCCCCCGAGACCGGCTGCGCTCCCCGGTTCTCGACCCGCAGGGTGAACTCCACCGGCGCGCCGGGAGCGACGGAATCCGGCGGGCCCGTCTTGGTGACGGCGAGGTCGTCGCAGGCCAGGGGCGTCGTGACGGCCGCGTCGTTGGCCGGGTTCGGGTCGGACGTCCGGCTGCTGACGGTCGCGACGTTGCGGATCGGCCCTGGGCAAGGGGGGATGGCGTTCGGGACCTGGAACCGGAGATCGAAGGTGACGGCAGAGCCGGCGCGTCGGAGCGCCCGCTGGGGCAGGGAGCACTCGACGCCGTTCGGGCCGCGCGTGCAGGGACGGGTGGCGTCGAGGAAGACGAGCCCTGCCGGCACGACGTCGCGCACCACCGTGCCGCAGGCGCCGTGCGGTCCCCGGTTGGTCACCGTCAGCCGGTAGGTGACGACGCCGCCCGCCGCGACGGGGCTCCCACCCAGCAGCCTTTTCTCGATCGCCAAGTCCGCCGAGCCGGCGGCGACGGGAGTGTCGCGCGTCGCCGAGTTGTCCTGCGGCCGAGCCTCCTCCTGATCGGCCGTCACCGTCGCGCGATTGACGATCGGGTTGGGTCCCGCGTAGCAGGCGGGGACGTCGAAAGAGAGCTTCACCGAGGCGCTGCCGCCCGGCGGCAGCGGCGGCAGCGAGCAGGTGAACGCCGCCGGGCCGCGCGTGCAGCCGGCCGGCGGCGGTGCGGAAGAGGGAGTCGTCCCCGGCGGCGCCGGGTCTACCAGCGTCACACCGGTCGCCCCGACAAGGCCGAGGTTGTGCACCGTCAGCGTGTAGGTGAGGGCCTCGCCGGGCGCGACGGAGGCGGGGGCGGGCGGGGTCTTCGCCTTGGCGAGCACGAGGTCGATCGACGCCGGCGCACAGGCCGTCGCGGAGCCGGCGGCGTTCAGGGAACCCACCTCGTCGAGGAACGCCCCCGCGATCATCGCCGCCCCGCTCAGCGCCACGGACTGGCCGAAGCCGTCCCCCGCCGAGGTCGTCGCACCGAGGAGCTTTCCGCTCTCCACCCAGTCGCCCGCGGCGCCGTTCGGCAGGCGCGTGCGCTCGAAGAGGTAGGCCGCGCCGGCCTCCAGCCCCCGCTCGCCGTCACCGCGCGCACCAACGACCAAGCGGTCGCCGTCGAGCGCCAGGGCGACGCCGAACAGCTCCCCGCGGCCGGGGTCGTGCGGCGCGAGCGTCTGCCGCAGCGTCCACTCCGCGCCGCCGCCGGCGAAGACGAAGACGAGCCCGGAGTCCGCGAAGGCACCGTCGGCGCGGCGCGCGCCGACCGCCAGCTCGCCGCCGCCGAGGGCCACGGCGACACCGAACTGGTCGTTCGCCGCCGGCCGCGGCGCGGTGAGCTTCCGCGCCTGCCGCCACGCTCCGCCCTCGCGGACGAAGACGTAGGCGGCGCCGGCGGCGTCGCCGCCGTCGTCGTCGAACGGGGCCCCGGCCACGACCGCGCCGCCCTCGACCGCGACCGCGAAGCCGAGCTGGTCGAAGGGCGCGGCGTCGTCGGGCCGCAGCTCGACCTCCTGCGCGAAGCGCCCCGCCGCATCGCGCGCGAAGACGTAGACCGCGCCCGACAGGCTGCCGGCGCCGCCGTCGAAGGGCGCGCCGACGACCAGGCGGTCGCCATCGAGCGCGAGGACCTGGCCGAAGCGGTCTCCCCGCGCGGCGTCGGCGGCGACGAGGCGTTGGCCCTGCACCCAGAGCGCGCCCTGCCGCCTGAAGACGTAGACCGCGCCCGCGTCGGCCGCGCGGTCGGCCTCGCCGAGCGGCGCTCCGACGGCCATCGTGTCGCCCGCGATGGCGATCGAGAAGCCGAACTCGTCGTCCGCCCGCGCGTCGTCCGGCACCAGGACCTGGAGGGGCTCCGTCCCGCCCGCCGCGAAGAGCGTGACGGAGCCGACGTCCGGCCGCCCTCCCGCGTCGTCCAGGTTGGCCCCCACGGCAAGGGTGCCGGCGTGGGCGGCGACGGAGCAACCGAACTGGTCGCCGGCGGCGGGGTCCGGGTGGCGGAGGGGCGTCTGGCAGAGGACCGGCGCCTGCGGCGAGGCGGACGCGGCGCCGAGGACGAGCCCCGCGGCGAGGAGGACGACGGACTTCATGGCCGCCCCGGCGGCTTCGGCGGCTCGGTGCCGGGGCAGCAGCCGAGCAGCGGCGGGTCTTCGAGGAGGTCCTCCCCCGCGCCGCGCGGTGCCGGACGGGTGGGCAGGCCGCCCGGCGGGACGAGCACCCACTGGCCGGCGCCGACGAGCACCGGGTCGCCGCCGGCCGCCGCCTGGACGACGACGCTCCCCTCGTCGACCCCGACGAAGGTCCCTACCACCGGGTCCACCAGCACCCGGAGAACCGTTCCTTTGAGACCGAGGCTCGTCGTGTGCGGGGTTTCGAGCTCCGCCGAGCGCCCCGGGGCGAGGTAGTAGAGCAGCTCGCCGAAGAGCACCGACAGGGTGTGGAGGACGCCCCCTTCCGCCGCCGCTGCGCGCTGGCCGGCCACCGCCTCGCCCACCCCGCGGAGGATGAAGGCGCCGTCGATGCGCTGGGTGCTCGGGTCGAAGCTCTGCAGGCGCCCGTCGAAGAAGGCGACGCGCAGCAGGGAGTCGGGGCGCCGCAGCCGGACGCGCAGGCCGTTCTCGATCGGGTTCCCCCGCACGAGCTGCCGCGGCGGCTCGCCGCCCAGCTGCCCCTCGACGAGCGAACGGACGACGACCGCCTCGCCGATCCGTTCGGCGTCGAGCGGCGAGGCCGCCGCAACGGCGGCGATCGCGAGCGCCAGGACGGCGCCGCTCCGGCGGGGGCTCCATCGCGAGGCCCGGGCTCGCATCAGAAGGCCCAGCTCGCGCCGAGGCTGGCGGTGGCGCGCCGGTAGTCGAGGTCGGGCAACCCGGGACCGAGGTCCACGTTCGAATCGCGATCGGTCCAGGCGACCCGCGCCGTCCACTGGAGACGCGCGGCGGCCCGCCAGGAGAGCGACGCGCCGGCGCGCACCGTGGTGTCCTGCCGCGCCGGCCCGCTCGGATCGAAGAGGTTGGACTGCGGGTGAGCGAACTCGTCGCGGCGCGCGGCCGCCTCGAGGCCGGCGGTCCAGGCGAGACCGAGGGGCCAGAGCAGCTCGGCGCCGCCCTCGTAGGCGGTGGCGTCGAACTCCCGGCCCGCCTCCCGGTCCGCCGCCTTCGCGGTCAAGCGCAGGCGGGGCCGGCGCGCGCCCGGTCCGCCGAAAGGGAACGTCTGACCGAGGCGGAGCGCGGCGTCGCGGCCGCTGCGCCGCGGGTCGGCGAGCTCCTGTGCGGCGAAGTCGCGCTCCACCCAGACCAGCTCGAGCTGCGTCAGGCTCACCGGATTGGGGCGGAATGCGACGGCGGCCGCGCCCTCCACGGTGTCGAGGTACGTCTCTCCTCCGAGCTCGTAGCGGCTCGCCCCGGCCTGGAGCACTACCGCCCAGCGGTCGCTCCCGAACGGCGCCCGCGTCGCGCCCAGAGGCCCGCTCAGCGAGCCGTCGGGGTCGGTGCCGCGGGCGAGGTGGACGGCGGCGCGCGCGTGGCCCAAGTCGAGCTCGGAGAAATCCTGATGGAACGAGTTGCCGGCGTCGAGGGTGAGCCCGAAGTTCCACCCCTCCTGCCGGTAGAAAGGATGGAGGCCCAAGCGCAGCGCGAGCGCCGCGACCGAGTCGGTCTCGGATCCGGCGACCAGGCGTCGTGGGTCGCCCGGCAGCGGCAGGGCCAGCTCTTCCGAGAGCAGGTGGGGGTTCGAGTCGACGCCGGCGGCGGCAACGAGGCTCCCCTCCCAGAGGGGGCGGCGGTCGATCGGCTCAGGCTGCGCGGCGGCGAGCGCCTGCTCGCGCCGCTCGATCTCCGGCAGCGCTTCGGGCCGGCCCTCGAGCCGCAAGCGCGCCAACGCCAGCCAGTCGCGGACGGCGTGGTCCGCCGGGTCCTGCTCGGCCGCCTCGCGGAAGCGCTCGGCGGCCCGCTCGTAGTCCCCGGCGGCGTAGGCCCAGAGCCCTTCCGTGAACGCGATCCCGGCCCGGGTCGGGCTGCCGTCCGTCGCCGCCGCGCCGGCGGCGCGCCCCGCCGGCGCCACCAGGAGGCAGCCGGTGAGGATGGCGACAGACGCCAGGCGCGGCATGGCGGGGACTCCCCGGCCGACAGGCGCGGCGGATGCACTGGGTGAACGAATACCATTTTATCACTAGCCGTAGCTCTCACGGTGAATCCGCTCCGCCGGCACGCCGATGGCGGCGAGCGAGGCGAGGACGGACTCGAGGAACCGCGGCTGCGGCTCCTCCCCTTTCTCGCGCGCCATCTGGCGCTCGAACTTGCCGATGCCCGGGCCGCAGGCGAAGACCTCGACGGCGGCGGGGTCGGGGACGAACTCCCGGATCACCGCCTCGTCCACCCGCCCCTTGCGCACGCCGGGGCCGTAGCGGGCGACGTCGGGCTCGCGCGAGAGGGAGTGGACGATGGTCAAGCGGTCGGGGTGCGCGGCGGCAAGCTCCTCGAGCTGCGGCCGGAAGATGATGTCGTTGCAGGTCTTGTTGCCGCAGATGAAGGTGTGCCGCAGTTTCATGCCGCGGCTAAGGCAGTGCTTGAGGATCGAGAAGTTGGGCACTGCGCCCGAACCGGCGCAGACGTGCACCAGGTGGTCGGTGCGCGACTCGATGTCCGCCGGCAGGGTGTAGGGCCCGCCGAAGCCGGTCACTACCATGCGCGTCCCGGGCGGGGTGCGGAAGACGAGCAGCGGCGAGAGCAGCGGCGGATAGCGGGTGACCGAGGAGACGTAGCGCTCCTCCTTGACGGTGACGGCGAGGTGCCGCTCGTCGGGGGCGGAGGAGAGCGAGTAGGCCCGCGCCGGCTCCTTCTTCCCCTTGAGGTCCTCGAAATAGCTGATGAAGCGCTCGAGGGCCCCGAACTGCTGCGGCTTGATGGTGAGGAAGTGGCCGGGCTGGTAGTCGAGCCGGTCGTTGCCGGTGAACAGCACGAGGGTCGCGGTGTCGGGGGTCTCCTTGATCACCTCCGCCACCATGACCTCCAGCTCCTTGATGCGCGGGCGCGGCGCGGTCTCGGGATCGAGCGGGTCGGGACGGCGCTGGGCGCCGGCGGCGGCGGGTGAGCTGTCTGGTTCGGCCATGACGTCCTCCCTGGAAGCTACTTCGAGGTCAGGTTCTCGACCGCCTCCCAGTCCTCCGGCGGCGGCTCCCGCCGCAGCTCGCGGCAGCGGTCGCGGAGCTCGGCGGCGGGCGGGTCGCCGCAGCGCTCGGCGAGGTCGGCGAAGAGCGCCTCGGCGGCGGCGAAGTCGCGCACCCGGTAGGCGGCGAGGGCGCGGGCGAAGGCCTCGACGAGCGGCCCCTTGCCGTCGCCGTCCGTCGCCGCGGCGACGACCTCGTAGATCGCCACCGGCAGCTGCTTGCCCTTCACCCGCACGCGGTCCAGCTCGCGGAAGAGGAGGCCGTCGCCGGCCGCCGCCCGCACGGTGAACTCGGTCGCGATCACCTCGGTGCCGTAGAGGCGGTTCAACCCCTCGACGCGCGAGCCCAGGTTGACACTGTCGCCGATCACCGTGTAGTCGAAGATCTCCTCCGAGCCCATGTTGCCCACCGACATCTCGCCGCTGTTCAAGCCGATGCCGATGCCCAGCGACTTGCCCGGCTCGAACCGCCCCGCCTCGCGCCAAGCGGCGTTCAAGCGCAGCAGCTCGGCGCGCATCGCGCAGGCGGCGCGGCAGGCGCGCGCGGCGTGGTCGGCGTGCGGCAGCGGCGCGCCGAAGAAGGCCATGAGCGCGTCGCCCATGTACTTGTCGAGCGTACCGCCGTGGGCGAGGACGAGGCGGGTCATCGGGGTGAAGAACTCGTTGAGGAGCTGCACCACCCACTGCGGGTCGCGCCCCTCGGAGATCGAGGTGAAGCCGCGCACGTCGCAGAAGAGGACCGTCATCTCGCGCCGCTCGCCGCCCAGCTTGACCAGCTCCGGCCGGCGCAGCATCTCCTCGACGACCGCCTTCGAGACGAAGCGCTGGAAGGTCTGCTTGATCTGCCGCGCCGTGCGCTCGACGAAGCCCACCCGGTAGGCGAGGCCGAAGACGAGCGCGAGCGCCGCCGCGCCGAGCGGCGCGACCACCTGGAGGTGCCAGCCGGCGGCGGCGAAGGCCGCGAAGCAGAGGCCCAGCCAGGCGACCAGGAGGGCGACGGCGGTGACGAACCCGTAGAGGTAGCGCCGGCCGGCGACGACGACGATGGCGACGAGCGGCCCGGCGAGCAGCAGGGCGGCGAGCGAGACGAGCACCTGCGCCCCGCTGTCGCGGATGAAGTGCCCGTTGAGCAGGGCGTCGGCCACCGTGGCGTGGACCTCCACACCCGGCACCGCGCGGCCGAACGGCGTGTCGTGGAGGTCGCCGACGCCGGTCTCCGAGACGCCGACGAAGACCAGGCGGTCGCGGAAGGCGTCGGGGGGTGCGCGCCCCTCGAGGACGTCCATGGCCCGCACCGGGCGGTAGGTGCCCGCCGGACCGCGGTAGTCGATCCACAGCAGGCCGGTCTCGTCGGCGCCGACCGCGCGGCGGCCGAGAGTGATCCGGGGCAGTCCCCACTCGCCCCGCTCGACTCCCATCGTCTGGCGGAGGAAGCGCTGCGCCGCCCGCAGCGCGAGGGCCGGGTAGATCGCGTCGCCGTGCGCCTCGCGGTGCCGGGTGAGCAGTTGGTAGTGGCGCATGACGCCGGTCTCGCGGTCCTGGTTGAAGAAGCCCTGGGAGTCGGCGGCGTCCGCGAAGAGGTCCAGGTTGGGCTCGACCGCCGCCCGCCGCGCGAGCGGCAGACCCTCGGCCTCGGCGGCCACGACGTCGACCGCGCTGCCCTGGATGTTGTCGTCGTGCACCTGCGCCGCGAAGACCGGGCGCACCGCCGGTGGCCGGCGGCGGAAGAAGTAGCCGAGGACCACCCGGCCGGAGCGCCGGATCGCCTCGGCCAGCGCCCGGTCCTCGGCCGGCGAGCTCGGCTCGGAGAACAGCAGGTCGAGCGCGATCACCTTGGCGCCGCCCGCGGAGAGACGGTCGACGAGCTGAGCGACGAGGTGCCGCGGCCAGGGCCAGCGGCCGTAGCGGTCGATGCTGTCGGCGTCGATCAGGCAGAGGACGACGCGCGGGTCGGGGGCCGCCGGCCCGCGCGCCCGCATGAGCCAGTCCATGGCGAGCTGCTCGACGGGGCCGAGCGCCCGGCTCGCGTACAGCAGCAACGCCAGCAGCGAAGCGGCGAGGCCCAGGCCCGGGGCGACGAGGCGGGGGCTGGCGCGCGTCATGGGCGGTCCTCGCGGCCCTCCCGCTCAGAAGCCGTCCGTGAGGACGCCGGGGTCGTTCGGTCCGCAGCGCTCGGCGAAGCAGGCATCGCCCTCGAGCAGCGGCGACTCCGGGAAGACGGTCCGTTGCGGCGGCGTGAAGGCCGGCCCCCCGGCCGCGGCCGACAGCAGCTCGTCGACCGGCGCCAGCGGGCCGGGAGGCGACGGCGCCATCCCCGGAGCGACCACCGTGCGGCGGCCCGCCGGCACCCGCACCTCGCCTCCCGCCCGGCCGCGCACCTCCACCTCCCCGGCGAGGACGGAGACGATCGTCAGCCCGTCCGGACCGCTGACGTCGATCCGTACGTCCGTCCCCTTGACGCCGACGACCGCCGTCGGCGTCGCGATCTCGACCTCCCCCTGGAAGAGCCGCGACAGCGCCAGCCGCACGCTGCCGGCGAGGACCGAGAGGGCCGACTCGTTGCGGCCGCTGACGCGGTCCACCAGCGTCCGGTCGATCACCACGCGCGTCTCGGAGCCCAGGGTGAGCGCGCCGCGCGGATCGAAGGTCATCTTGGCGCCGGAGCTGCGGCCGGTGGTGATCGCCAGGCCCAGGTCCAGGCCGTCGCCGGCCGCCAGGGGGCGGGCGCTGCCGCCGGCGAGCTGGCCGCGGACCTCGTTGCGCACCAGAACCACCTCCCCGACCGGCTCGGCCGCCGCCGCGGCGGCCCCTCCCAGGACGAGCAGGAGCAGCGAGAGCGTTCGTCGCATGGTCGTGGCCTCCATTCGCTCAGAACGACCAGGTGAGACCCAGGGCGGTCTCGGCGCGGTCGAAGTCGCGCGGCGGGTCGTTGAAGCCGGCGACGTAGTCGGAGTCGCGGTCGGTCCAGGAGCCGCGCAGCGCCAGGCGCAGCGGCCCGAGGAGCCGCCACTGCAGGACGCCGTCGGCGCGGAGCACGGTGTCGCCGCGGGCGCCGCCGCGCGGGTTGGACGCCGCGTGCGCGTAGTCCTCCTGCCGCAGCGCCACCGCGGCCTGCAGCGTCAGGCGCGGCGCCACGGGCCAGGCGGCCTCCGCCCCCGCCCCGAGGAACCGGTGCTCGAGCGCGGCGCCGGCGGTCCGCTCGCCGCCGAGAGCGGTGAGCCGCAGGTAGCGGTCGCGGCCGCCGAGGTAGAGGATTTGGCTGACCTTCAGGGTGAGCTGCTCGCCGTCGCGCTCCAGGACGGGAACGAAGCTCCGGTCGTAGTCGAGGTCCTGCAGCTCGACCTCGAGCTGGGTGGCGGCGGCGCGGCCGCCGCGCAACGTGAGCGCGGCCGCGGCCTGGCGGGTCGTCAGGTAGGCCTCGCCGTCGAGGTCGGTGTCGGCGACCCCGGCCTGGAGCAGCAGCGCGACGCGTCCCGAGCCGACCGGCACCAGGGCGTAGCCGAGCGGCCCGGTGAGGAATCCCCCGGGGTCGCTCCCCCAGGCGAGCTGCGCCCCGCCGCGCAGCCGCCGCAGGTCGAGGAAGTCGAGGTCCGAATAGGCGCCCTGCTGCCCCTCGGCGACGAGCCCGAGCGTCCAGCCGCCGCGGCCGGAGAAGGGATAGAGCTCCAGCCGGCCGTCGAAGTTGGCGACCTCGTCGGAGTCCTCCGCCGAGAGCGTGCGGCTGGCGAAGAGGGCCTGCACGCCGTCGGCGAGCTGAAGCGGGTTGCCGTCGTGGCCGAACGCGGCCCCCAGGCGCCCGGCGAAGCGGCGCGGTCCACGGGCCGGCGCCACCGTCTCGCCGAGCAGGCCGGGCACCGCCAGGGGCTCGGCCGCGCCGCCGCGGCGCTTCAGCTCGAGCGCGCGCTCGGCCGCCGCGAGCCAGCGCTCGGTCTCGCTCTGCGGATCGGCCGCCAGCGCCTCGCGGAAGAGGCGCGCCGCCGCCTCGAAGTCGCCGCGGTTGTAGGCGCGCACGCCGTAGGTGAAGGCCACCTCGGCCTCGGCGCCGTCATGGCCGGCCGCCTGCGCCGCCGCCGGCGCGGCGGCGAGCGGCGCCAGGGAGCAGAGGGCCCAGAGGACAGACGCGCTTCGCTTCACGGCAGTCTCCTTGCCTGCCGCTCGAGCTCGCCGAGCTGGGCGAGGAAGCGGCCGCGGTCGAAGGTCTCGGGATCGCCCAGCTCCTGGTACATGCGCTCGAGCGGGCCGGTCAGCCCGCCGGCCGCTGCCCGCGGGTCGGCGGCGATCAGCTCCGCCACGAGCGTGTGCACGGCGAAGTAGGCCTGCTCGGCGGACTGGAAGTCGGCGTCGGCGAGGAAGGCGGAGTCTCCGGTCATGGCGAGCAGCAGCCGGCGCACCTGCGCCGGCTCCCAGGACGCCGCCTCCACCCGCGCGGCGACCGGCGCCAGCCCGCGGCCGGCGCGCTCGGCGGTGTCCGCCACCTCGGCCGGCGGCGTGGCGAGGCGTGCCGTCTGCTGCGCCAGCCGCGCGATCTCGGCGTCGAGCTCCGGCCGCGCCCCGGGCGCGAAGGCGTCGACGAGGTGCCGCAGAACCGCCCAGCGCGCCGGGCTCCAGCGCGGCAGCCCCGGGCGGTCCGGGTAGCTCGCCCGCCGCCACCGCTCGCCGGCCAGGGAGTGGTGGCAGCCGGCGCAGCGCAGCTCGGAGAACTCCGGCCAGCGCTCCGAGCGGGCGCGGCGGGCGAGCTGCGCTAACCCCTCCCCGAACGACACCACCTGCCCCACCGCCCAGGCGCGGGCGCCGTGGCTCGGGCGCAGCCCCGGCGGCGGGTCGCGCCGCTCGCCGAAGGGCAGCCAGTGCGGGGGCATCTGGGCGGTGTAGTTGTCGAGCTCGAAGACCAGCTCGGGGTGGCCGGCGGCGATCAGGTCGTGGTCGACGCCGCGCCCCGGCGCGCCCTGGTGGCAGGAGAGGCAGAGGCCGGCGCGCACCTCGAGGCGCCGCAGGTCGGTCATGCCGGCGCGCACCGCGTCCTCGTAGCTCCAGGACGCGGAGCGGTGCCCCTCGAGCCAACCGCTCGCCGGGCCGTGACAGGCCTCGCAGGAGATGCCGTCCTCGAGCTCCAGGAGGTTCGTCCGGACCTCCGGCGGCGGCGCCAGGACGTGGCAGTCGAGGCAGACCCGCGCCTCGGCCGCCGGCGTGCCCAGCCGCAGGTGGCGCGCGATCGTCTCCGACCGCTCGTCGAGCAGCGCCTCGAACGCGCGGCGGTGGCGGTCGCGGTGGAACCAGGTGAAGTACTCGTTCTGCAGGACGTCGTAGTCGCGGCGCGGCAACTCGCTGCCGTGGCAGAGGCTGCCGGCGCAGGAGATCGGGCCGACGTAGAGGCCCCGCGCGGCAGCCGGCGCGGAGGCCGCCACGGGGGCGGACGGCGGGGGCGGCGCTGGCGCGACGCCGAGCACGGGGGCCAGCGCCAGCAGCAGCCAGACGCCGCCGCGGGCCGGCCTCATCGCCGCGTCTCCGGCCGCGCCGCGGCCCGGGCAGGGCCCGGCGGCGCGTCGGTGACGTGATACGGCACGCCGCCGCGGAGGTAGAGCCGCCGCATCTCCGCCAGCGTCAGCGGGCGCGCGCCGAGGCGGTTGAAGACGCTGACCTGGTTGCCGCTCTCGTCGGCCGCGCGGTCGCGGTCGAGCCCGCGGGAGAGCGCGACCGCCGGGCCGTGCGTGCGGCGCTTGGCGATGAGCCGCGGCGCCGGGCGCGGGCTGAAGCCGAGGTAGCCCGGCGTCGTCTCCGGCGCGGTGAGCTGCACCACGGCGAGGCCCTCGTCGCCGTTGGCCACGTAGGCGAAGAGGCTGGCGTTGGTCGCGCCGACCTTGACGTCGCGGACGTCCCTCAGCCGGCCCTCGGCGTCCCAGAGCTGGTCGAGGAACGGCTGCTCCGGCCGCTCGACGTCGACGATGGCGACGCCCTTCTCCCCCGCCGCGAGATAGGCGTAGGTGCGCGCCACGTAGACGCTCGCCGCGGGCCCGAAGCCGGCGGCGCGCGCCGCCAGGCGCGGCCGCGCCGGATCGGTCACGTCCACCACCGCCAGCCCGTCGCGGTCGGCGACGAAGGCGTAGCGGAACTGCACCGCCACCGCCGTCGGCTCGACGAGCCCGGGCAGCGTCGCCACGACGCGCGGCGCCAGCGGCTCGCCGCAGTCCACGACGACGAGGCCGCGCGGCCCGACGAGGTAGACGTGATTGCCCGCCACGGCGAGGTTCTCGACGCCGTCGAGCGCGCCGCCGGGGTTGAAGGCCAGCGCCCGGCGGAGGAAGTTGTTCGCGGGGTCGCCATCGGTCAAGGTCGTGACGTCGACGAGGACCAGGCCCTCCTCGCGGTCGGCCACGAAGGCGTAGCGGTAGATCGGGTGCAGCGGCTGCTCGCGGTTGGCCGGGTCCGGGCGGCGCCCCGGCGCGACGGGCATCGTCGTCGGCAGCGCCACCGCGGCCGCCCACCGCGTGCGCACGAAGGTGCGCTGGCCGAGCGGCGAGACCGGGGCGGTCACCAGCCGCTCGGAGAAGTCCTTGTTGTCCACGTTGGCGACGTCGAAGACCGCGAAGCCGCCGGGCCCCTTGGCGGTGAAGAGGTACTCGCCGCGGAGCTGGAGGCTGCGCACCGCGCCGCCGGCGGCGGTGTGGTGGTGGGCCTCGGAGAGCTCCAGGCCGCGCCGCGCGTGGCGGCGGAAGAAGTCGGGGTAGGCGAGCCGGTGGAGAGTGCTGCCGATGACCGCCTGCGGCTCCTCCCATTCGCTCACCGCCACCGCCTCCAGGCCCTCCTCCCCCTCCCCCACCCAGGCGTAGCGGCCGACGAAGTTGACGAAGCCGGTGCCCAGGGTCAGCAGCTGCGCCATCCAGGCGTTGTTGTCGCCGGCCGCCGCGAGGTGGCAGTCGGTGCAGGTCTTGGTCTCCGTCGAGCGCACGGTGTGCGGCACGTGCGGGTTGAACGCCTGGCTGCTGAAGCCGGGGGCGGAGATCGGCGGCTGCTGGAGGTAGAAGCGCTGCCGGTTGGCGTTGACCGAGGAGAGCACCAGGGCGCTCGACGAGCGCACCGGCGCGATCCGGCCCCCCTTGACCGTGCCGTTCCGGCCGAGCATGAAAACGTCGGTGCGGATGACCTGGGGGTTGTACGAGGCGTAGTTGCGGGTCACCGTCCCCTCGTAGTGGTTCATCGCCGACTTCTGGTTCGCCTCCTGCGGCAGATGGCAGCCGAAGCACGAGGTCATCCAGGACGAGTGGCAGGAGTAGCAAGTGAGCTTCGCGTCGGAGTGCGCCAGCTCGTGCGCGCCGGCCGGCACCGTGCCCCAGGTCGAGCCGTCGCGCCGCAGGGTCTTGGCGAGCCGCGAGCGCGCGTTGTAGCGCGGGTGGCCGGGGGTGATCGTGTCGAGCACCTGGAGGACCTCCCACTCCCGGTCCGCGGCGAGCATCGAGCGCTGGAAGAGCCGCTCGCCGCGCCAGGCGAAGCGGCGGCGGCCGGAGGGCGTCGTGCCGAGGGCGAGGTCGGTGCCACCCGGCGGCGCCGCCGGCCCCGAAGTGCGCAGCGTCGCCCGGCCGCGGACCGTGCCGTGGCAGTCCTCGCAGCCGATCTCGAGGGCGTCGCCGTACTCGCCGTGGAGCAGCCCGTCGCCGTGGTTGTCGGTCGAGAAGTGGCAGTCCACGCAGTGCATCCCGCGCTCGAGGTGGATGTCCTTGAGGTGCACCGCCTTGTCGAAGCGCGCCGGGTCGGTCCAGTCGATGCGCGCGCCGTCGCGGTCGAGCAGGTTCCCCTTGCGGTCGCGCTTGTAGACAGCGCGGAAGACCCAGCCGTGGCCGTGGTAGTCGGCGAAGCGGGTGTGCGCGAGCCCGGGGTTGAGCGCCGAGACCTCGGCCAGGAACTCGGGGTCGGACCAGAGGCCGCGCACCGCCGCCCCCTCCGGGTTGCGGTCGAGGCTCGCCCGCCGCTCGGCCGCGGTCGGGTAGCGCTGCGCCGCCGGCCAGAGGCGCTCGCCGTCGGTCTCGTAGTCCCACATCGTGTAGCCGAGATAGGTGTTGACGAAGGCGTTCGGCTGGTGCATGTGGCAGGACATGCACTGGCTCGAGGGGATGGCGCGGGTGAGCTGGTGGCGGATCGGATGGCCCGGCTCGCCGCGCGGGATCGTGGCGTCGGCCGTGGCGGTGGCGCCGCGGTGGCCGAACGCCGCCCAGGGGCCGGAGTGCGCGGGGTCGCGGTCGTTGGCGTAGACCAGGTGACACCCCGAGCAGCCGCTCGAGCGGAAGTCCCCCGGGTGCTCGTTGGTGCCGAGGAACGACAGGTGCGGGTCGTTAAGCCGCGTCTTGTGCAGGTTGATGAGCGCCGGGCTGATCCGCAGGCCGGTGCCCGGGCCGCGGGTCGAGAGCCGGATGTCGGGGCGCCCGGCGTCTTCGAGCGGGCTCGGGTTGCCGACGTCGGGGAACGACGCCGGCTGCAGGAGGCCCCCCCGCTCGAAGGCGCGGAAGTACTCGCCCGGCTGGGTGACCTCCCAGCGCGGCAGCGGGAAGAGGCGGGGGAGGGCGCCGCGCGCCAGCTCGGCCGGCGTCGGCGGCCGGGCCGGCGCGATCGCCTGCGCCCGGCCGCTGCGGCCGTAGCTCTCGCCGAGGAAGGCCGCCTTCTGACCGACGACGCCGTTGGCGTAGGCGGCCGCCGCCCAGAAGACCGCCGAGGTGGTCATCGCGCTCTTGCGCACCCGGTTGACCTGCTCCTGGTGGCAGGGGCCGCAGGTCTCCTGCGCGACGCGCAGGTCGCCGGGGTTGACGAAGCGGACGAACTCCGGCGACTCGGCGAGGAGGCGGGTGTAGGAGCGCACCGGGTTGGCGGAAGGGGAGCGGCCGTCGCCGCCGCGCCAGCCCGCCGCGTCGAGCGGCGCGACGTGGGCGCGCGTCTTCGCCTCCTCGTAGGCGGCGCTCCCGGCCGCCGCACCCGCCGGCGCGGCGGCGCCGGCGTCGCCGCCGTGGCAGTCGACGCAGGAGAGCTGCACGGCCGCCGACGGGTGAATGGGCTCGATCCCCGCGTGGCAGGTGAGGCAGCCGCGGCTCGCCGCCTCGGCCGCCGCGCGCGACTGCCGCAGCAGCGCCCCGCCTTCGCCCGCCGGCGCGGCGCGCCCCTGGCGGGCGGCGAGCAGGAAGGGCAGCGGCAGGAGCGACGCCAGCAGCAGCCAGCCCGCCCGTCCGCGCCCGCTCGCCGTCCGCTCGCGCCGCCGCATCAGAAGGTCAGCGTCACGTTGGAGAACGCGGTCACCAGGGCGCCGGCGCGCTCGTAGATGTCGGCGAAGCCGTCGCCCGGCAGCAGCCCCGCGATCCCCGCGAGGACCGCCGCGTTGTTGTTGAGGAAGGGCCGCCAGCGCGCGCCGAGGCTCAGGTCCCAGCCG
>DASWHY010000096.1:0-1864 GCA_036397955.1 Thermoanaerobaculia bacterium
GAAGTCGCGCAACCATCCACGCGCTTACGGCAACTTCGCGCGCCTCCTCGGCCGCTACGTGCGCGACGAGAAGCTCCTGCCGCTCCAGGAGGCCATCCGCCGGCTGACCTCGCTGCCGGCGACGAACCTGAAGCTCCGCGACCGCGGCATGCTGGCGCCCGGCTTCTACGCCGACCTCGTCGTCTTCGACCCCGCGAAAGTGCAGGACCACGCCACCTTCGAGGACCCGCACCGCTACGCCACCGGCGTGCGCGACGTGTGGGTCAACGGCGTCGCGGTGCTGCGCGGCGGCGAGCACACCGGCGCCACGCCCGGGCGGGTGGTGCGCGGGCCGGGGTGGACAGGATGGAAGGCGGCGGAGGAAGCCCTCCTCGCCGATCCCGACGCGCTGATCGGCCACGCCCGGCGCGCCGCCTACATGGGGCGCTACGAGCAGGCGATCGACCTCTACAGCCGCGGCGCCGAGCGCCATCCGCGCGACCCGCGCTTCCTCCGCCACCGCGGCCACCGCTACATCACCCTGCGCCGCTTCGCCGACGCCGAGGCCGACCTGGCGCGCGCCGCGCAGCTCGCCGAGGTGCGCCCCGACGAGGTCGAGCCGGACGGCCTGCCGAACCCGCGGAACGTCCCGACGAGCACGCTGCACGACAACATCTGGTACCACCTCGGGCTGGCGCGCTACCTCCAGGGCGACTTCGCGGGGGCGCAGTCGGCCTTCCGCACCGGGCTCGGCGTGGCGTCGAACGACGACATGCGGGTGGCGACCACCTACTGGCTCTGGAACACCTCGCGGCGGCTGGGCTTCGAGGACGACGCCCGTGCGCTGCTCGCCCCGATCCGCGCCGACCTGCCGGTCGTCGAGAACCACGCCTACCACCGCCTGCTGCTGCTGTTCAAAGGGGAGGCGACGGCCGACGCGCTCCTCGCCGAGGCGCGGCAGGAGGGCGAGCTGGACGCGGCGACGGTCGGCTACGGCGTCGGCAACTGGCACTTCGTCCACGGCCGGCGCGAGGAGGCGGTGCGCACCTGGCGGGAGGTCGTGGCCGGCGGCCCGCGGGCGGCGTTCGGGTTCATCGCCGCCGAAGCCGAGCTGGCGAGACTCGCGGAGGAGAAGCCACGATAGCGGCGCCGGCGGTGGGCCTCTATCCGCGTCTCCTCGGCCCGGCGTGGGAGACGCTGGACGAAGCGGTGCGGCGCATGCACACCGTCGGCGCAGGCCTTTCGGTCCGGGGGCTCTTTCGGGTGTGGCGCGCTCCCGGTCTCCTCGCGCGGGCGCTCTGCCGGCTGGCACGCCTGCCGCCGCCGGGCGAAGCGGTCGAGACCCGCCTCGTGGTCACCGGGGACGGGGAGCGGGAGCGCTGGGCGCGGAGCTTCGGGGGCCGGCCGCTGGTCAGCGACGAGTCCGCGGGCGGCGACGGGCTCCTCGTCGAGCGTGTGCCGCCGCTCGAGCTGCGGTTCCGCCTCGAGCCGCATGCGGGCGCGCTCCACCTCCGGCAGGCGGGAGTCGCGCTGCGCCTCGCCGGCCTCCGCGTCCCCTTGCCGGCCTTCCTCGCGCCGCGGGTGACGGCGCGCGAGACGCCCGCCGGCGACGGCGCCGTCCGCGTGGAGGTGGCGGTACGCGCGCCGCTGCTGGGACCGATCTTCGGCTACGAAGGCACCGTCGAGCTCAGCGAGGGAACCTCATGAAGACTGCGCTCTGGATGCTGGCGCTGCAAGGGGTGATCGGGGCCTTCGACACCGTCTACTACCACGAGTGGCGGGCGCGGCTGCCGGCGCGCGGCCGGGAGATGGCCGCCGAGCTGCGGCTCCACGCGGCGCGCGACGTCTTCTACGCCGTGCTCTTCGGGACGCTGCCGTGGCTCGC
>DASWHY010000097.1:0-7383 GCA_036397955.1 Thermoanaerobaculia bacterium
CTGCGCGGACGCCGCGGTCGAGGGCACGAACCCGGCGCTCGCCTCCGGCCCGAACATGAACGGGAAGAGATCGACCGGCGGGATCTCGCCGCCGAACTGCGTGTTGATCGCGTCGATGAAGAGGTTGGCGATGAAGGCGTAACCGAACGGGGTCGGGTGGACGCCGTCGTAGGAGAAGAAGCCGCCGGTCAGGAAGGCCGTGGTGTAGGTCACCCCGCCGATCGTCACCCCGCGTTGGGTAATCTCGGTGAACTCGGTGTTGAGGTCCATGACCGCCGCGCCCGCCTGGCTGGCCGCGGCCTGGATGATGCCGTTCAGGGCGGCGGTGCGCGCCCGGATCGTCGCCACCTCGGCGCCGGAGAGCACGACCTCGTCGGGCAGCGGCGTTCCCCGCCCGCCGAGCGCGGCCGGGATGCCGATGCCCTGGCCGAGCAGGCCGGCGGCCGAGAGCAGCACGAAGTCCTGCCCTGGGGTCACGCCGACCAGCGGCACCAGGTTGCCGCCGATCCGCACCGGCAGGTTGGTGCGCGGGTCGACCACGACGGGCGGGATCGTGGTGACGAAGGGGATCGAGGCGACGTCGGGGATGTTGCCGATCGCCAGCCGCGCGCCGGCGGCGTTGAGCGAGGTGACGATCTGCCGGAAGGCGGGCTCGAAGCGGGCCACCGTGGTCAGGGTGACGTCGTCGATCACCCGCCCGGCGAGCACCGCCCCCAGCACGTCGTTGTTGCCCACCCAGACGGTGGCGAAGGTCGGGCGTAGCGCCAGCGCCTGCTGGAGCTGGGTCCCCTGGCCGCGCAGGACGAGGTCGTGGAAGCCGCCGGTGACCGTGGCCACCACGTCCTGGGCGTCGGCGCCCACGACCCCGAGGTTGTTGTAGGGGCGCGGCAGGTTCAGGTTGAGCGGGTTGCCCGGGGTGTTCGACTTGGGGGTGATGACGGTCGGCAGGAGGCCGCGCAGCGTCAGCAGCGGCGGGATCCCCGGCTGCGAGACGAGCGGCTGCTCGAAGCCGGTGGCGGTGCCGAGCGCCTGCCGCCAGATGAGCGCCGGGAAGCTGTTGAGCTGCACGTCTCGCACCAGGCTGTTCGACATGTAGCCGGCGGTCAAGCTGTCGCCGAGCGCCACGTAGCGGCTGAAGTTGGCGGTGCCGGTGTTTGCCTGCGCGGCGGCGGAAGCCGCGCCCGAGAGCAGGAGCAGGAGGGCCGAGACGGCCGCCTTGAGCGAGGGTCGGTGCATGCCGCGTTCTCCTTGCATGGCCGCTGGCGGCCTACCAGTTGAGGGTGAAGGCGACGAGGACGGCCTCGGTGTTGTAGGTGCCGAAGAAGTCGTTCCCGTCCTCGGGGAAGCTCTCGTCGCGCTCGCGCTCGTCGAACTTGACGTACATCAGCGCCAGGTCCCAGGTGTGCTTGCCGGTGTGGCCCCAGCCGATGGTGAAGTCGTTGCGGTCGGCGTCCGGCAGCAGCGGCGAGATCGCCTCCTCGGGCTGCGGCGACTCGTCGAAGATGTAGCCCAGGCGGAGCTGCGAGGTCGACGAGATCGTCCACCGCAGGCCGGCGCGGTAGTTGTAGACGTCCTCCCAGTGCTCGGGGATGGTGGCGTTCGGCAGGTCGCCGTCGGTGAAGGTGATCGGCACCTCCTCGAAGCTGCTCCAGCCGGTCCAGTTGACGTCGGTCTCGAGCACGATGTTCGGCGACAGCGCGAAGGCGAGGCCGAGGCTCGCCATGTCGGGGAACTGGATCTCGGTGGCGACCGGCAGGTCGCGGCCGAAGGGGAGGCGGGCGGCGATGATCGGATCGAGCGGCGTGCCGGTCAAGACCTGGGTGATGCGCGCCTCGCCCTCGTAGTCGACGTCCACCTTGCTGCGGTAGGAGAGCCCCCAGGAGAAGCTGTTGTTGTACTTGTGCAGCAGCCCGAAGTTCCAACCGTACCCCTCGCTGGGGTCGGACTCCAGCTGCAGCCGGCCGACGTCCGACACCCGCTGGATGAACGGGTTGATCGCCGGGACGTTGCGCCGCAGCTCGACGTCCGAGAGGCGGGCGACGGCGCCGAAGCCGACGCCGAAGTTGTCGCTCACCCGCCAGCCGAGCGTGGGGTTGAAGTCGAAGACCCGCAGCGCGGCCTTGGTGCTCAGGAAGCGGCCGGCGAACTGGTCGGGGTCCTTCCACTCGGTGATCAGGCCGAAGGGGTTGGTGAGGCCGAGCCCCCAGGTCCAGCGGCTCCCCGCGGAGACCGGGCGGCCGTAGTAGAGGTGGAGGAGGGGCTGGGAGAGGAGCTCCTGCTCGGCGCGGGCGCCGGGGCCCGGGAAGGGCGCCGCGCCCTGGAACTCGGCCTCGGTCCCCTGGAACCAGGTGATCCCGCCCATCCAGTCCGCCTTCTCGACGAAGGCGAGACCGCCGGCATTGTGGAACATCGCCGAGAGGTCGTCGGCCTGCGCCGTGAAGGCGCCGCCCATGCCCATCGCCTTCGTCCCCTGCTCGAAAATGCCGAACCCGGCCGCCCGGCCGGGCGCCGCGGCGGCCAGGCAGAGAGCGGCCACGGCCAGCCCCTTCAAGAACGCACCTCGCATGCTCACTCTCCTCTCGGGATCTTGGCGGTCAAGAGAACGTGGAGGCACACTAACCCGCACCCCGGGGGGTGTCAACGCGAAGCCGCGGCGCGCCGGCGGGGGTAGAGTAGGCCGCGGAGGCCATGGCGATGCGCTTCGAGCACGAGGTCCAGGAGCAGACGTTCTACCGCGTCGAGGAGTACCTGCGCGAGCTGTTCGACGAGCCCTACCACGAGCCGGAGACCGACCACTTCTACGTCCGCTACGGCACCACCGTGCTGGAGATCTCCGTCGACGCTTACGGGCCCGAGGAGGCGGTGGTGACGGTGATGTCCTACTGCGTGCAGGACGTGGAGCTGAGCGAGGAGCTCCTGCTCGGCCTCCTCGAGCTCAACCACACGCTCCTCTTCGGCTCCTTCTCGCTGGTCGGCAGCGACATCTTCCTCGCCTATTCGCTCTTCGGCCACTCGCTGCAGCGGCGCAACCTGCTCGGGGTGATCGCCGCCGTCGCCACCCTCGCCGACGACTACGACGACCGGATCGTCGAGAAGTACGGCGGCCAGACGGCGCTCGAGAAGATCCAGGACACCGGCGGGCGGCGGCGGCGGACCGAGACCGGGACGGAAGCAGGGACGGAAGTCGAGGCCTAACCGCCCGGAAGCCCCCGGAAGTCATTCCCCGCGGCTCGCCCGCGCAGGACGGATAGTGCCGCGTGAGATGCCGGGCCACCCGGCCCGGCACATCACGCGGCGCCATGACTCGAAACTCTGAAGTGACGTCGTCCCCTCACCCAGATTCCTCGCTGCGCTCGGAATGACATAAGCAGGGGCTCCACTGTCGGTGCTAGGGCTCGCAGGTCTCTGGAGCGCCGGGCGCTCCGTCCGCTCCCCGTGGCTGGCCACCGTGCGAGGCGGCGGAGCCACCAGCGTGTTTGCTGGCAACACCCCTCTGTACCGGCACGCGCAGCGCGGACACCAAGGAGCGCCCGGCGCGGAGGAGAGCCTGCGGGACCCCACACCGGAACGGCCGCAGCAGGTGGAATCCAGATGGAATCAGCGCCGCGCCCGCTCGCGCACCGCTTCTTCCATCTCGCGGTCCAGCACTCGCCGCTTCTCGGCCTCGCGCTTGTCGTAGAGCTTCTTGCCCTGGGCGAGCCCCAGCTCCAGCTTGATCCAGTTCCCCTTGAGGTAGACGGCGAGCGGGATGACGGTCAGCCCCTTGACCTGCGTCCGCCCGAAGAGGCGCTCGATCTCGCGCCGCTTGAGCAGCAACTTGCGCTTCCGCTCGGGGTCGTGGTTCTGCCGGTTGCCGTGGCTGTAGGGGCTGATGTGCGCGCCGATCAGCCAGGCCTGGTCGCCGTCGAAGGCGACGTAGCTGTCCTTGAGCTGCACTTTGCCGGCGCGCGCCGCCTTGACCTCGGTGCCGGTGAGCGCGATGCCCGCCTCCAGCCGCTCCAAGACGTGGTAGTCGTGGAGCGCGCGGCGGTTCTGCGCCAGGCTGCGCACCCCCTCCTTGCCGGGCTTCGCCATGCCGGCAAGTGTAACCGCCCGCGCGCTACACTCCGGGCAGGGATGACTCGCGGCGCGGCGCTCCTCTGGCTCCTCCTGCTCCTGGCCGAGGGCGGGCCGGAGGCGAGCGTCTCGAACCTGCAGGTGGCGGTGGACGGCGAGCGGGCCCTCGCCTCGCTGGTGCTGCGCAACGCCTTCGACGGCGCCCTCCTCGCCCGCCTCCAGAGCGGCCTGCCGACCGAGATCGTCTACCGCTTCGAGCTGCTGCGCGACCGCAAGCGCTGGTTCGACCGCGGCGTCGCCGAGAACACGCTGGAGGTGGCGGCGGTGCACGACGCGGTGACCCAGGAGACGACCGTCAACTACCGCCTCGACGGCAAGCTGATCGACACGCGCACGGTGCGCGAGCGGCCGGCGATCGAGCGAGCGATGACCCGCCTCGAGCGCGTGCCGGTCTTCAGCCTCGCCGGCCTGCCGCACGGCCAGCGCCTGCTGGTGCGGGCGCGCGCCGAGCTCGGGACGCGGATGGTGCTCGGGCTCGTCCCGGCGCGGGTGGCGACCGCCTGGACGGAGTCGCGGAAGTTCCGCCCGCCGGCGCCGGCCCCCTGAGCCGCAGCGATGGACCTCCGCGACCGCCTCCGCCGCCACCGCAAGGACACCCGCCTGATCGTCGGCGGGCTGGCCCTCCTCCTGCTCGTCCTGGCGGCGGCCTTCTATCTCCTCCAGCGCGGGCGCGACCTGCCGGCGGTGCTGGTCGCCAACCGCCTCCTCCTCTTCGTCCTCTGGTACGCCAACGTCGTCCTCATCCTGACCGTCCTCTTCGTCCTGCTGCGGAACCTCTTCAAGCTGGCGGTCGAGCGGCGGCACCGCGTCCTGGGCTCGAAGTTCAAGACCAAGCTCGTGGCCTCCTACATCGGCCTGTCGCTGATCCCGGTGCTGCTGCTCTTCCTCCTCGCCGCCGAGCTGCTCCAGGGCTCCTTCGACCGCTGGTTCAACGCCCCGGCCCGGCCCGTGCTCGAGCAGGGGAGCGCGGTGGCGCAGGCGCTCTACCGGCGGATCGAGGAGGACAGCCTGCGCGCCGCCGGGCGGGTGCTCGCCGAGGTCGCGGCGCTGGACCTCGACAGCCCGGCGGAGCGCACCGCGCTGGCGCGCCGGCTGCGGGCGCTGGCGGCGGAGCACGGAGTGGACCTGCTCGCGGTCTACGAGGGGACCGAGTTCGTGCAGGCGGTGGTCGATCCGCGCGCCGGCCTCCCCGACCTCCCCGAGCCGGGGCGCGACCTGCTGGAAGAGGCGGCGCGCGAGGGGCGGGCGCTGCGGCGGCAGGCGCCGCCGGGCGGGCGCGGGCGCCTCCTCCTCGCCGCCGCCGCCGAGCCGGGGGAGCGGCTGGAGCTGACGACGGTGGTGGTGGCCGGGGACCTCCTCGAGCCGGCGCTCGCCGGCCGCGCCGAGGCGCTGATGCAGGGCGAGCAGAGCTTCCGCCAGCTCGAAGTGCAGAAGGACGACCTGCGCGCCAGCCATTTCCTGATCTTTCTCATGATGACGCTGCTCATCCTCCTCGCCTCCTCCTGGGTCGGGCTCTACCTGGCGCGGCGGGTGACGGTGCCGATCCTGGCGCTCGCCGAGGGGACCCGGCGGATCAGCGGCGGCGAGCTCTCCCACCGCGTCGACGTCGAGGCGGACGACGAGCTGGGGGTGCTCGTCTCTTCGTTCAACCGCATGACCGCGGAGCTGGAGGCCAGCCGGGCGCTGCTCGAGCGGCGGACCGAGGAGCTGCTGGAGGCGCGGCAGCTCGCCGCCTGGAACGAGGCGGCGCGGCGCCTCGCGCACGAGATCAAGAACCCGCTGACGCCGATCCGGCTGGCGGCCGAGCGCGTGCTCAGGAAGCACCGCGCGGCGGACCCGGGGCTCGGCGCGGCGATCGAGGAAGGGGTGGAGGTCATCGTCCGCGAAGTCGGGACGATGCAGGCGATGGTCGACGAGTTCTCGCGCTACGCGCGGATGCCGCGGCCGCGGCCGGTGCGGGTGGACCTGGGGAAGCTCGTGGACGAGACGCTCCACCTCTACCGCGGCGTCAAGCCCGGCGTGGCGGTCGAAGGCGCGGTGGCGCCGGAGCTCGGCGAGGTCTGGCTCGACCCCGAGCAGATCAAGCGCGCCCTCATCAACCTGCTCGACAACGCCGTCGAGGCGACGGCGCCGCCCGGGCGCGTCGAGCTGCGGGCGGCCGCCGCCGACGGCCACCTCGAGATCCGCGTCACCGACACCGGCCCCGGCATCCCTCCCGAGTCGAAGGAGAAGCTCTTCCTCCCCTACTACTCCACCAAAGGCCGCGGCACCGGCTTAGGTCTCTCCATCGTCCACCGCATCGTCACCGACCACCAGGGCACGATCCGGGTGGAAGACAACCAGCCGCAGGGGGCGGTGTTCACGATCGAATTGCCGCTCCAAGCCTGAGCCTGGATCGACAGCAGGTTTAGCCGAAGGGGTCTAGGAGCCTGACCGGGCAGTGTTCGAAGTCGCGGGCGTTGCGGGTCACGAGGATCAGGTCGTGCGCTTGGGCGGTGGCCGCGATCAGTATGTCGGCTTGAGAGCGATTCACACCTTGCGCGCGCAGTCGGCCGCGGAGCTCGCCGGCGCTCCGTGCGATCTCGAGAGTAATCGGTAGCAGGTCGCAGTGCTGGTCGAGGAACGCCTCGACCCATGCGCGGACTTTCGGCCGCGGCTTCCAAGCCAAGCCGAAATAGAGCTCTTCCGCAGTGATCACACTCACCGCCACGTGCGAGATCTCACTCGCCCAGGCCAAGACGCCTGGATCAGGTTCCGGCCGCGCCAGTTCCGAGAGGATGTTGGTGTCAACCAGGTACACGGTCGAGGACCTCGGCGAACGCGTTCGCACGATCCTCGCGCTCCGGGACCGTCAGACCGTCCGGCTGGTCGCGCAAGAGGTCACGCAGCTCGGCGAAGGCGTCCGCCAGCGTCCTGCGACCGCGGTGCTCGCACCAAGCGAGATAGTCCTCCAGGGTCTCAGCGTCCACGACTGCCGCGACCAGGCGCTCACGGTGGTAGATCCGCTGCGGCTCGTCCTCGGCCGCTCGCACGACCTCCGAGAACCGTTGTTTGGCTTCACCAATCTTCCAGTTCACGGCACCACTCCTAACTTGTCTATCTTACGCTGATTTTTTGTCCAAGCCAGGAGGGGTGCGCTATCCTCCTGACGATGATCGGCAGGGTGGTCGGCAGCTACGAGATCCTCGAGCGGATCGGCGAGGGCGGGATGGGGACCGTCTACCGCGCGGTCGACCGGATGCTCGAGCGCGAGGTGGCGCTCAAGGC
>DASWHY010000098.1:0-10570 GCA_036397955.1 Thermoanaerobaculia bacterium
CCGGGTCTCATCGACGCCCACCTCCACTCGGGCACCGACGGAGTGAACGAGAGCGGCCACGCTATCGTCCCCGAGGTGCGGCTCGGCGACACGGTCACCCACAACAACATCTGGATGTACCGCCAGCTCGCCGGCGGCCTGACCACCGCGCACGTCAAGCACGGCTCCGCCAACCCCATCGGCGGGCAGAACGTCTTCATGAAGATGCGCTGGGGGGGCCTGCCCGACGAGCTGGTGCTCGAGGGGGCGCCCCGCACCGTGAAGTTTGCCCTCGGCGAGAACCCCAAGCGGCGGGAGGATCGCTACCCGGACACCCGCATGGGGACTCACCAGATCATCCGGGACCACTTCCAGGCGGCCCTCGATTACAAGCGGGCCTGGGAGGATTGGGAGCGGACCGCGGAGGGAATCCCGCCGCGCCGGGACCTGCGCATGGAGGCCCTTGTCGACATCTTGAACGAGGACCTCCTGGTGTCGTCGCACGGCTACCGCCAGGACGAGTTCCTCATGCTGGTGCGGCTGGCCGAGGAGTTCGGCTTCCGGATCCGGACGCTGCAGCACGGGGTCGAGGCCTACAAGATTGCCCCCGAGCTGGCCGCCAGCGGCGTCGCTGCCGTGGTCTGGAGCGATTGGTCGTCCTTCAAGATCGAGGCCTACGACGCCACCACCTACAACGCCCGCATCCTCACCGAGGCGGGTGTGCTGACCTCGCTGCATTCGGACAACAGTCAGCTCGCCAGCCGCATGAACTGGGAGGCGGCGAAGATGCTGCGCACCGGGATGAGCGAGGAAGACTCCCTGGCGCTGGTGACGATCAATACCGCCAAGATCCTCGGAATCGACCACCTGGTGGGCTCCCTGGAGCCGGGCAAGGATGCCGACTTCGTCATCTGGAGCGGCCACCCTCTGTCGCAGTTCACCCGGGCGGAGCAGACCTGGGTGGACGGCCGCAGGTACTTCGACCTCGAGGAGGACCGCATGCTGCGCCGGCAGGTGGAGCGGGAGCGGGCGCAGCTCATCCAGCTCGTCCTCAAGGAGGAGAGGTGAGGGCCGTGTCGACCGCTGGTGGATATCGATCGAGACAGTCGAGGGCCGTGGAGAGCCGCCGCGAAATCGGTCGGCGTGAGGCCCGGGAGGAACAGACCATGAGAATCGAACGCAGCGAGCCGAGACATCGAGGAAGCAGGAGAGGAGGAGGCCCCGGGGCCCGGCTGCTGGCGGCCGCGCTCGCCCTCCTCGTCGCGCCGGCATTGCAGGCCCAGGTGCCCGCGCCGCCGCAGGACGGTCCCGTCGCGCTCGTCGGCGGCACCATCCACCCGGTGAGCGGGCCCGCCATCGCCGGCGGCACCCTGGTCTTCGACGGCGGGGTGATCACGGCGCTCGGCGCGGCCGTCGAGGTCCCGGCCGGGGCCGAGCGAATCGACGTCACCGGGTTGCACGTCTACCCCGGGCTCATCGACGCCTACAGTGCCATGGGGCTCTACGAGATCGGCGCCGTCGACGTGACCGTAGACCTCAACGAGCTCGGCGACGTCAATCCCAACGTGCGGGCCGAGGTGGCGGTGAACCCGGAGAGCCGCCACATCGGCACGACGCGCTCCAACGGCGTGCTGGTGACGGTCACGACGCCGTCCGGCGGGCTCGTCTCGGGGTTGTCGGCCGCCATGATGCTCGACGGCTGGACCTGGGAGCAGATGACGCTGCGGGCCCCCGCGGCGCTGAACGTCAACTGGCCATCACCGGGCGACGAGGATGGTTATGAGCAGCAGCTCGGGCAGCTCCGCGACGTCTTCGCCCGCGCCCGTGCCTACCGCACCGCGCGCCGGGCGGCGGCCGGCGACAATGGTCCCCAACATCCCAGCGACTCGCGGTGGGAGGCCATGCTCCCGGTCCTCGACGGCGACATCCCCGTGGTCGTGGGGGCCGACGAGCTGCGGCAGATCCAGGACGCCGTCGCCTGGGCCGAGGCGGAAGGCGTGCGCCTGGTGCTGCGCGGCGGCGCCGACGCTGGCTACGTGGCCGACCACCTGGCGCAGAGCCGGGTCCCCGTGCTCCTGACCGCGGTGATGAGCGCCCCCAGTCGCAGCTGGGAGCCCTACGACGGCGCCTACGCCCTGCCGGCCCGCCTGCACGAGGCCGGGGTGAGGTTCGCGATCACCGGGGGCTCGAGCGCCCCGTACGCCAACCGCCTGCCCTACGAGGCCGGCGTCGCGGTGGCTTTCGGCCTCCCCGAGGAGGAGGCCCTGAAATCGGTGACCCTGTACCCGGCCGAGTTCCTCGGCATCGACGACCGGGTCGGGTCGCTCGAGCCAGGCAAGGACGCCACCCTGATCATCGCCACCGGCAACCCCCTCGACTACCCCACGACCATCGAGCGCGCCTTCATCCAGGGGCGTGACATCGACCTGATGGACATCCACCGGCAGTTCTTCGAGAAGTACATGGAGAAGGTCCGGCAGGCGAGGGGTTCGTCGGGGGAGGATGCCCGATAATCGCGAGCTGCTTGACTCGGCGGCGGTCCTATATACGGAAACAGGTATATGAGCAGGAAGACGATCGCAGTAGACGCCCGCGTTTACGATCGGCTGGCAGCGGCCAAGAGAGACGGCGAGTCCTTTTCGAAGGCTATCGACCGGCTCTTGACGGAGTTTGCGGCCGCCTATACGGGTGACGACATCCTGAGCGGGCTCGCCACCATCGCACCACTTTCGGTTGCGGACGCCGAGGTGTTCATGCAGGTCGTCGCCGAGAACCGGGCCCGCGAGGGCCAGGGCGAGCGTGATCTGCGTTGACGCTGATCCGTTATTGACGCAGCCCGTCCAACCGCCGCGAGCTACCGGGCAGGTAGTCGGCGGCGCTATGATGCGCGGCGGCATTGCCACAAATGGTGGGTCGAGGATGCGCGACCGCAGCGGCGGGGCCGGGTCCAAGGTGGCGGCGGAGGGAATCGCGCTCGACGCTCGGGTCGAGGGGCTCGCCCCTTCCGCGACCCTGGCGATGAACGAGCTCGCCGCCCGGCTCATTGCCGAGGGCCGGGAGGTCTTCCACCTCGGCTTCGGGCAATCGCCCTTCCCGCCTCCGGCCGAGCTGGTCGCGGCGCTCCGCGACAACGCCCACCGCTGCGAGTACCTGCCGGTGCGCGGGCTGCCGGCGTTGCGGGAGGCGGTCGCCGCCCATCACTCGCGCCTGCACGGGGCGCCCGTCGATGCGCGCAACGTCCTGATCGGGCCGGGCTCCAAGCAGCTCATGTACCTGGTCCAGCTGGCGCTCGACGCCGTCACCATCGTGCCGACGCCGGCCTGGGTCTCCTACGCGCCGCAGGCGAGGCTGGCCGGGCGTCCGTGCGTCACCGTGCCGACCGCCTTCGAGGACGGTTGGCGACTGACGCCGGCGGCGCTCGAGGCGGTTTGCGGCGAGCTCGGGGGGCGGCGCGGCCTGCTGGTCCTCAACGACCCCGGCAACCCGACCGGCACGACCTACGGCGAGGCGCATCTCGCCGCCCTCGCCGAGGTGGCCGAGCGGCGTGGCCTCCTCGTTCTGTCGGACGAGATCTACGGCGACCTCGACCATCGAGGCCGCCACGTGTCGATGGCGCGCTTTCATCCCGAGGGCACGCTGGTGACCTCGGGGCTCAGCAAGTGGTGCGGCGCCGGCGGCTGGCGTCTCGGCTGCCTGCTGGTGCCGGATGTGCTCGCCGGCCTTCGCGACGCCGTGGCGATCGCCGCCAGCGAGACCTTCAGCTCCGCCAGCGCGCCGATCCAGTACGCGGCCGTCTCGGCCTATCGGGAGAGCGCCGAGATCTCCGCGGCGCTTGAGGCCCAGCGGCGCATCCTCGCGGCGCTGAGCGGCCGGTGCGTCGAGCGCCTGCGCGCCGCCGGTGTCCGCGTCTGCGGCGCCGACGGCGGCTTCTATCTGTTCCCCGACTTCGGCCCCTTCGCCGGCCGCCTCGCCGAGCGCGGCATCACGACCAGCGCCGAGCTGGCCCGCCGCCTGCTCGCCGATGACGGCGTCGCGACGCTGCCGGGCAGCGCCTTCGGCCGCCCGGCCGAGGAGCTCACGCTGCGCCTCGCCTACGTCGATTTCGACGGCGGCGCCGTCCTGCGGGCGGCCGCCGGCCGCACCATCGACGAGCCTTTCCTCAAGCAGCACTGCGGTCGCGTCCTGCAAGCGATCGAGAGGATCTGCGCGGCCGCCACGGGGTCCTGACCCGGCGCAAGCCCGGGTGAAAATTTCGGGTCATCCCGCCGTTGTGCGCGGCCTGGGAATCGTGATACACGCGCTTGCAGCGCTCGCGGACCAGGTGCCCGGCCGATCTACGGTTCCGATCGAAAGGCTGCGAAGGCTGCAGCCATGGTCGACATCGGCGCGCTGTCGAGCTCGGGAACCGGCACCTCTTTCCGGCGAAGAGGCGAGCATGTCCCCAGCTTGGCAGACCGTCCGGGTCTTCATCTCGTCCACCTTCAAGGACATGCACGCCGAGCGCGACCATCTGGTCGGCGTCGTGTTCCCCGAGCTGGCCGAGCGGATGGCCGCGCGGCGCCTTCACCTCCGGGCGGTCGACCTCCGCTGGGGCGTCCTCGAGGAGGAGGACTCGCTGGACGTCTGCCTGGGGATCGTCGAGGAGTGCCGGCCCTTCTTCGTCGGGCTCCTCGGCGGCCGCTACGGCTACGTCCCGCCGCCGCCGCGCGAGATCGAACGTCAGGCGTTCGAGCGCGCCTTGGATAGCGCCGAGCTGACGCCGCAGGAGGCCGGGCGGCTCCGCCGCCTCTACCGCTACGACCCCTACCTCGAACGGTACCGCCGAGCCGAGCTCACTTCCGGCTTGGAGGAGGAGCTCGGTGCACTCCTCGAGCGGGCCGCGGTCCCCTGGGTCGGGGAGTCGATCACCGCGCTCGAGATCCACCGCGGCGTCCTGGAGGACGCCTCGCAGCGGATGGTCAGCCGCTTCTACTTCCGCGACCCCGTGGTCACCGCGGCGATCCCTCCGCCTCACCGGGCCGACTATGTCGAGGAGCCAGCCGACCGCCGGGAGGCACTGGAGCGGCTCAAGCAACGGATCGTCGAGGCGGGGCTGGAGCCCCGCGTTTACCGCTGCCGGTGGGACCCCGCGCTCGAGCGCCTGGTCGACCTCGAGGAGCTCGGCCGGATGGTGCTGGAAGACCTGTGGGCCGCGATCGCCGAGCGCTACGCGGCCGATCCGGGACTCGGAGAGGACGCGGTCGCCGCCGAGCGCCGGGCGAGTGATCACCTCGTCGAGACGCGGCTCCAGCACTTCGTTGGCCGGCAGCCCCAGATCGACGAGCTGTGGAGCTTCGCCCGGGGCCGCTCGTGCGGGGGAACCGGACCGGGGGCGCTGTGCGTGACCGGCGAGCCCGGAGTCGGCAAGACCGCGCTGCTCGGCTCCTTCTATCGCGCCTACGCCCTGGCGCATCCCGAACAGGCCGTGGTCGGCCACTTCGTCGGCGCGAGCCCCGCGTCGACCAATGTCCGCGAGATGCTAACGCGGGTCTGGCGCGAGGTGGACAGGGCGGCAGGCACGGGGGAGGAGCCGCCGGCGTCCCATTCCGAGATCGTGCGGGCGCTGCCGGAGTTCCTCGCCCGGGCGGCGGAGACGCGGCCGATCTGCCTGGTGATCGACGCGGTCGATCAGCTCGAGGCGACCCACGATGCCCACGACATGCGATGGCTGCCCGAGCTCCTACCGGAGCGGGTGGCGGTCGTCGTGAGCGCGCTCGACGGGCCGGCCCTCGCGGCCCTCCGTCGCCGCCGCGTGCCGCCGCTGGAGCTCGAGCTGGGGCGGCTCGGGGACGAGGAGGCCCACGCCCTTGTGGACGGCTACCTGGCCGAGCACTCGCGCAAGCTCGGGCCCGAGCAACTGGCGGCGCTCCTGGGGAAGCCCGCCGCCCGAAACCCTCTCTACCTCCTGGTCGCGCTGGAGGAGCTCCGGGCAGTGGGGCGCTTCGAGGCGCTCGATGACCAGATCCGCGACCTCCCCGGGACGATCCCCGACCTCTATCAGGATCTCCTCGAGCGCCTCGAACGCGAGCATGGGGAGGATCTCGTACGGGACTTCACGGCGCTCGTGGCGGTCGGCCGGGGCGGGCAGATCGAAGAGGACCTCCGCGCCATGCTCCGCCCGCCGGGCGAGCTCCGGCTACCAGACCTCCCGTGGGCAAGGCTCTTCCGCTCGCTCGCCTTCCATCTGCTGCGCCGGTCAGAGCTCGTCGACTTCTACCACCGTCAGCTCCGCCAGGCGGTGGAGGCTCGATACCTGGGCAGCGGCGCGCGCGAGCGCTACCATGCCCGGTGCGCCGACCACCTCGCGGTTCGCGGCCACGACTACCCCCGCACGCTGAGCGAGCTGCCGCACCACCGGTCCGAGGCGGGTCAGGCCGAGGCGCTCTTCGCGCTCCTCGATCCGCCGGAGTTCCGCGACCGGAAGCTCGCCGTCACCCGTTCCGTCCACGCCTTGTGCGAGGACCTGGTACTGGCCGTCGACGCCGCGCTCGCCCAGGAGGACCTGCCGCGCCTGGCCCGATTCGCATTCCTCCACGCCGACTACGCCGAGGGGCGGTTCGGAACGGGGGATTTGCTCGACGCGGCCCGGGAGCGCGGCGAACGGTTGCGGGACGCCCGGTTCCTTCGCGAGCGGCCGCGGTTCCGCGCGCTCGTCTTCCTGGCCGGTCGCGACGCGGAAGCGGGGCAGACCGAGGCGGCGGCCGAGCTGATCGCCGAGGCGGCGGCGATCCGCGGGATCGAGCTGCCCGGCGGCGACGTTCCGTTCCTCGCGGCCGCGGTCCGGGATCTGCTCCGGGCCGGCTGCCAGCGGGCGCCGGAGCTCCTGGTCGCGGCCTTCGGGCCGTTCGAGGCTGCGCGCGCGGCCGCGGTCGCGGCCGAAGGCCTCGACGACCGCGGCCGGACGCTCGTCCTGGAACCGGCCATCGGGTGGCTGGACGCATCGACGACCGTGGCGGGGTCGGGAGAGAAGCTGGTTGACGCCTTCGGTGCCCTCGCCGACGCTGCGGCTGCGGTCGAGGACGTCGGGCTTCGGGAGGCGCTCTTCGACCGACTGGAGGAGCTCGCCGGGTCGGTCTGCACGATGCTCGACAAGGCGATCGCGGAGCAGGACGTGATCCTCGGGCTAGGGGGCATTGCGATCAGTCTCCTGGAGGGAGGAATCGGCTCGGGCGCGCGCCCGGCGATCCGGGCCCGCCTGGGCGCCGCACGGGTCCGGAGCGTGGGCGAGGGGCGGGCGACGGGCGATTCCCTTCGAGCCGCCGACGAGCGGGGAGATCGCCTCATGGAGACGGCGATCGAGGAGTGCGCGGCGCCGATCACCGATTCGTCTGCCTACCGGGAGATCGTGCGCGCCTTGCGGTCGATTCCACCGCCGCGATCGATCGAGCTCTTCCGGCGGCTGGCGGAAACGGTCGAGCGGTCGGGGTCCGGTTCAAGGTACCGCGAGATTCTGGCGGCCCTCGGCGAGCCGGGGCCGACCGACGGGCTCGGCGAGATGGTTGCGATCGTCGGGCCGCGCGTCGCGGCCCTCGGAATTCGCGAGCGATCGCCGCTTCTGCGCCCGCTCGCGCTCGCCCACGCGCGCGCCGGCCAGGTGGCGCAAGCCCGCTGGCAGGCCGCTTTCCTGACGGTCGGGCTCTCCCAACTGCGCTTGATGGCCTGGAACCCCCTGATCGCGGCCCGCCACAAGCTGGCGGCCGTCCGCGGGCAGGTCGAGCTGGCGGCGCTGAGCGGGATTCGGGGGCCGGATTGGACACGGATATGGCTGCTCCGGCTTGGCCGGTGGATCGGGCGGATCGATTCGGAAGGGGAGCGGGTGGACTCACTTGTCGGGCTGCTGGGGCTTTCCTCGGCCGTCGGCGACGCGGATGCCGTGCGCGCCGGGTTTGCCGTGATCGACGCGGTCCGGGACGACGACCTGCGGGCGAAGGCCCTGGTCGGGATCCTGGGCGCGGCGGGCGCCCTGGACTCGCCGGACTCCTCCGAGCTCAGGTCAGCGGCGCTCGAGCGCGCGCCCGAGTTGGCGGTCGAGTCGGCCCGGCGCGAGGTGTGGGCACGCTGGCTGGAGGACGCCCCGCCCGGGGAGGCCGGCGCGGTCGAAGAGGTGGAGCGGCTCGCCGCCGGGCTCCGCGATCCCGGGATCCGCGCGGAGGTGCTCGGCCGGGTGGCCGGGACCCTCGCCCGGCTCGGCGCCGGCGAGTCGGCGTCTCGGGCCTGGGCAGCGGCCACGGCGGCCGACCAGGAGGCGGCGGCGCGGCCGCCGGCGTGCGCGGCGCGCGCGGCCGCAGCGGCGCGCGCGCCCGACGAGCGGGACTGGGCGGAGGTCCTGGACGCCGTGGCCTCCCCGGACCCCGAGGCCGCGGCCGCCCTGGTCGAGTCGGCGGCCGGGAACGCGACGGATCTCGGGCGCCTCGCCGCGCTCGAAGAGCGAGTGGCCCGCGTCCCGCAGGACCCGGCCACTTCCCGCTGGCGTTTCGAGATGGCGCTGGCCGTCGCCCGCGGCTGGGAGCGGGTCGGCGAAGCCGGGCGGGGAGCGCGGCTGGCGCGACGGGCGCTCGCCGCCCGGAAGCGCTTGGAGGAGGCCGATTTCCGTCGCGCCGTCGCCCTCGCGCGGCGGCTGGCCCCGCATCCGGCCGGCGCGACCGCCGTGATCGATCTGGTGCCGGTCGTGGCGGACTCCGCCGACCCGGAGGTAGGACGCTACTCCCTCGTCGCCCGGGCCGCCGCCGCGATCGAGGACCCGCGGGCTCGAGGGAGCGCGCTGGCCCACCTGCGCCTGGCCGCGCTCCAGGTCGAGTTCGGCTCCCGGTGGCGGAGGGTCGAGGCCCTGGCGCGGATCGCGACCGAGCTGGCTTCCGCCGGCCACCCGCGGGAGGCTCACGACCTTCTCACCCGCGGACCGCTTGCGAACCGCCCGGTGGAGACCGCCGAAGGGGAGCTTCTCCAGCCGGGCGCGAAGGCGAGCGCGCTGGCCCAGCTCGGCAGGGCGTTCGCGGCCGTGAGCTGCAACGCCGGGCGCGAGTTCGGCGAGGAGGCGGCGCGGGCGCTCGTCGACGAGGCCTTGGAGGCCGCGGAGCAGGTGCGCGGCGTCATGGGCCGGCCGGAGTCGTGCGCTGCCGCGGTCGAGGCCTGGGAGGCGGCGTGGCGGGCCCGTTTCCCCGGGTCGGAGGCGTGGCGAGTCCGAGTGGAGGCGCTCGTGCGGTCAATGGCTGACGACCTCGGCCCCGAGCTCGGCGACCGGTGGAAGGGAGTTGCGGCGCTGGCGCGCGCCTTCGCCCGCACGGGGCGCGGGCCCGAGGCGCTCGCCCTGGCGGACGAGATCGAGAAGGACGCCGACCGCGGGACGCTCCTGGTCGAATTGGTCGACCTCCTCGTCGACCGGTGGCCCGATGACGCGCTGCGGGCGTGGCGGGCCATCCCCACGGCCGGGGGCCGGCGGCGGGCCGCCCGGGCGGTCTTCGAGCGGACGATCGCGGGCGCGGAGACGATCGAGTCGGTCGAGCGGCCTGTCGAGGCCCTCGCCGGTTGGCCCGGCGAGCGGTCGGCCCGCCGGATCGACCGTGCAGCGGGCGTGACCTGTTTGGTCGTCCTCCCGGTTGCCCTCTACGGGCTCGCCTGGGGCCTCCGCGGGTGGCTCCTGGCCGCCCTCGCGGGGCCGTACGGAGGGTGGTGGACGGCGTCCCTGGCAGCCGGGCTCGTGGTCGCCCTCTGGGCGGTCCAGCGCTCGATGCGGCGGGACATGGAGCGGTGGTGGGTCCGGCTGGGGGCGAGCGTCGCCGCCATCTTGTTCTCGCCCTTCGTCCTCGGGTTCCTGGCCTACGAGCGCTACGCGGCGCGGCGCTTCCGGCTCCGCGCGCGCTGGTCCTCGCTGACCCGCCCCGGTCGCGCGCGGGCGTTCCATACAGAACGGGCCCGTGGGCGGCCGCGGCCCGATCCCGCCGCATGCCGGGCGCTCGTCCGGGCCTCGATCGCCGAGTCGGGCGCGCTCGACCCGCTCCTCGCGGGACTCCTGACCGCCGAGGCGAGCCGCGATCGGGTCACGGCCGCCCTGGCCGCCCTGCCGGGCTTCCGCTTGCCGACCGAAGCCCCCGCCGAGGTCCGGGAGAGCCGCCGCACATACGCCGAGCTGGAGCGGGCCCACCGCTGGCGGACGCGGGCCCGCCGGCGCGTCTCCGCGGTGGCGGCCGCGATCGGGACGAAGGGCACGGTGCTCCTTCTGGCCCCGGGGCTCACGGTCTCCGCGTGGTGGGGCGCCCGCCGGTTGAAGCGCGCCCAGTCCGCTGCGGTCGAGGGAGGGCGGGCGCTCGAGCGGGGGGACACGATGCGGGGCGTCAAGCTGCTGGGCCGCGCCGTTCGACTGGCGCCGGACAACCCGCACTACTGGCACGACTACGCGCTGGTGCTCCACCATACCCGACGGGTGGAGGAGGCGATCGCCGCCACGCGGAAGGCGATCGCGCTGGGCGCCGGTCTCGCGATGGAGTCGCAGTTCTGGTACGGCCTGGGATTCATGCTATGGAACAATGGCCGGGACGCCGAGGCGATCGAGGCG
>DASWHY010000099.1:0-2015 GCA_036397955.1 Thermoanaerobaculia bacterium
AGCTCGAGCGCCGCCACGGCATCGTGCTGCGGCAGTTCGCGATCCCGGTGCCGGCCGAGGATCCCGACGAGGTCGTCGCCCTCTTCGAGCAGAACATCACGCCGCGCACGCGCCTCGTCCTCATGTGCCACATGATCAACCTCACCGGGCAGATCCTGCCGGTGCGGCGCGTGGTCGAGATGGCGCGGCGGCGCGGCCTGCCGGTCATCGTCGACGGCGCCCACGCCTTCGCCCATTTCCCCTTCCGCCACGCCGACCTCGACTGCGACTACTACGCGACGAGCCTCCACAAGTGGCTCTTCGCCCCGCACGGCACGGGCATGCTGATGGTGCGCCGCGACCGCATCCGCGGGCTGTGGCCGCTGCTGGCGGCGCCGGCCGAGCTGGACGGCGACATCCGCAAGTTCGAGGAGATCGGCACCCATCCGGCGGCGCCGTACCTGGCGATCGCCGAGGCGCTCACCTTCCACGCCGGCATCGGGCCGGAGCGGAAGGCGGCGCGGCTGGTCTACCTCCGCGACCGCTGGGCGACGAGGCTCGGGGCACACCCGAAGGCGCGCCTCCACACCAGCCTGAAGGCCGGATTCGCCTGCGGGCTGGCGACCATCGAAGTCGTGGGCACCGAGCCGCAGGAGCTCGCCGATCACCTGTGGCAGAAGCACCGCATCCTGGTGACGCCGATCGTCCACCCCGAGTTCCGCGGCCTCCGCGTCACCCCGAGCGTCTACACGACGCTCGAAGAGATCGACCGCTTCGTCGCGGCGATGGAGGCGGTGCTGGACGGAGGCCTGCCGAAGGCATGACCCGGCGCATCTTCTTGCGGCTCCTTGCCCTGCTGGCGCCGGCGCCGTTCGTGCTCGCGGTGAACGAGCAGGCCTTGGCAGCGACGCCGCCGTGCGACGACGGCGACGACGTCACGCCGGCGCAGACGACCGGACCCTTCTATACCCCCGACTCGCCGGAGCGCACGTCGCTCCGGGAGCCGGGGATCGCAGGGACCCCGATCGTCGTCTCGGGCTCCGTGCTGACCACCGGCTGCCGGCCGGTCGAGGGTGCCCTGGTGGACTTCTGGCACGCCGACGACCGGGGCGTCTACGACAACGCCGGCTACAAGCTCCGCGGCCACCAGTTCACGGACGCGCAAGGGCGCTACACCCTGAAGACCATCGTGCCGGGCGTGTACGCCGGCCGCACGCGCCACTTCCACGTCAAGGTGCAGGCCCCCCACCGGCCGGTCCTGACGACGCAGCTCTACTTCCCCGGCGAGCCGCGGAACGCTCGGGACGGGCTCTTCGATTCCAGCCTCCTGATGGAGGTCCAGAGCGTCGCCGGCGGCAAGGCCGCCAGCTTCGACTTCGTCCTGCCGGCATGAGCGTGCCGCGGGTGAGCTTCCGGGTGACGTGCACCCTGGCGCTCGCGCTCGCAGGGTGCAGCATCCGTCTCCATCCCACCTGGGGGCCGGTCTCCACCTGAAGGCCGTCCTCGCCGCCGGCGGGTTCTCCTTGCGCGAGGTCGTCCAGGCGCAGGTCTTCCTCGCCGACCTGGCGGACTTCGCGGCGATGAACGCGGTCTACGCCGGCTACTTCCCCGAGGAGCCGCCGGCGCGGGCGACCGTCCAGGTCGCGGCGCTGCCGCGCGGCGCGCGGATCGAGATCGCGCTGGTGGCGGTCAGGAAGTGGTCGTCGTAGTCCCCGGCTAGAATGCGCGCCTCGGAGCGCCCCAGGCGGGCGCGGAGGAGGCAGCATGCGGCGGACGGTGGTCCTGGGAGCGATCGCGGCGACCGGTTGGCTGGGCGCCGCGGCGGCGGCGCAGAACGGCGGGACGGCGGCGTGGCAGCCGCCGCCGGCGGAGCTGGTGGCGCGCGCCCGCGCGCTCCTCGAGGAGGTGCCGCTGGTCGACGGCCACAACGACCTCCCCTGGGAGCTGCGCAGCCGCTTCCAGAACCACCTCGCCGCGATCGACCTGACCCAGGACCAGAGCGGCCTCGAGAAGCCGCTCCACACCGACCTCGTGCG
>DASWHY010000100.1:0-4895 GCA_036397955.1 Thermoanaerobaculia bacterium
GCCGCGCCATCGAGCGCTTCGCCGCCCTCGGCTTCCCGTCGCAGCGCCAGGAGGAGTGGCGCTTCATCGACTTCGCGCCGCTCGCCCGGCTCGTCTTCCGCCGCGACGAGGAGGGGGAGTACGCGCCCGCCGAGGCCGAGGTGGCGCCGCACCGCATCCCGGGCGCGATCGAGCTGGTCTTCGCCAACGGCCGCTACCTGCCGCAGCTCTCGCGCGTCGAGGGCCTGCCGGCCGGCGCCGCCGTGACGGGGCTCGCCGATCTCCTGGCGCGCGACCCGGAGCGGACCTTGCCGCTCCTCGGCCGCTACGCGAGCTGCGAGCGCCACCCGTTCGTCGCGCTCGCGACCGCCTTCCTCGCCGACGGCGCGTACGTCGAGCTGCCGGCCGGGGCGGTGCTCGCGGCGCCGGTGCACCTGATCTTCCTGTCGCAGGGCGACAACACAATTGATCCGGAACGCGCGCCGGCCGGCGCGCTAGTGGCTTCCTTCCCCCGCGTCCTCGCCGTCGCCGGCGAGGCGTCGCAGCTCACTCTGGTCGAGACCTTCGCCGGCGACGGCGCCTACTTGACCGCGCCGGTGACCGAGCTGGTCGCCGGGCCGGCCGCGGTCGTCGACCACTACAAAGTGCAACGCGACAGCCCCGAGGCCTTCCACCTCGCCACCTTCCAGCTCCAGGCCGAGCGGGCGAGCGCGCCGTCGTCGCATTCGCTCGCCTTCGGCGGCGGGCTGGTGCGCAACGACGTCAACGCCGTCCTCGCCGGGGAGGGGGTGGACTGCATCCTCAACGGCCTCTACGTCCTCGAAGGGCGGCAGCTCGTGGACAACCACATGCGCGTCGAGCACGCCGCGCCTCACTGCGGCAGCCACGAGCTGTACAAGGGCGTCCTCGACGGCCACGCGCGCGCCGTCTTCAACGGCCTGATCTACGTCCATCCCGGCGCGCAGAAGACCGACGCCAAGCAGAGCAACCGCAACCTCCTGCTGTCGCGCCACGCCGTCGCCAACTCCAACCCGCAGCTCGAGATCTTCGCCGACGACGTCAAGTGCACCCACGGCTCGACCGTCGGCCAGCTCGACGACGACGCCATCTTCTACCTGCGCTCGCGCGGCATCGGCGCCGACGCGGCGCGCAGCCTCCTCACCTACGCCTTCGCCAGCGACATCGTGGCGCGGATCAAGGTCGAGGCGGTGCGCCACGACCTCGAGGAGTTCCTCTTCGCCCGCCTCCCCAAGGGGGAGGTCGTGCGGCAGGCGGTGTGACGATGCGGGCGCTGGCCGCAGAACGCGCTCCGGACACGCTCCCCGGCTTCGACCTCGAGCGGGTGCGGGCCGACTTTCCGATCCTCGCCCGCCGCATCCACGGCCGGCCGCTCGTCTACCTCGACAACGCCGCCACCACCCAGAAGCCGCGCGCGGTGCTGCAGGCGATCGCCCGCGTCTACGAGGAGTCCTGCTCGAACGTGGCGCGCGGCGTCCACACTCTGTCGCAGGAATCGACCGCGCTCTACGAGGGGGCGCGCGCGACGGTCGCCCGCTTCCTCGGCGCGGCCGACCCGTCCGAGGTGGTCTTCGTCCGCGGCACCACCGAGGGGATCAACCTGATGGCCGCCGCCTGGGGGCGGCTGCGGGTCGGCGCCGGCGACGAGGTGCTGGTTACCGGCCTCGAGCACCACTCGAACCTGGTCCCCTGGCAAATGCTGTGCGCAGAGAAGGGGGCGCGCCTGGTCGTCGTGCCGCTCGACGACCGCGGCGACGTGGTGATGGAGGAGTTCGAGCGCCTGCTCTCGCCGCGCACCAGGATCGCCGCCGTCGCCCACGTCTCGAACGCCCTCGGCACGGTCAACCCGGTGCGCCGCATGAGCGACTTGGCGCATGAGGTCGGCGCCACCGTGGTGGTGGACGGCGCGCAAGGGGCGCCCCACCTGCCGGTGGACGTCGCCGCCCTCGGCTGCGACGCCTACGCCTTCTCCGGCCACAAGACCTACGGCCCTTCCGGCAGCGGCGCTCTCTGGGCGCGGCGCGAGCTGCTGGAGGCGATGCCGCCCTACCAGGGAGGCGGCGGCATGATCACCTCCGTCACGTTCGCGAAGACCGAGTATCTCGACCCGCCGCACCGCTTCGAGGCCGGCACGCCGGCGATCGAAGCGGCGGTGGGGCTCGCCGCGGCGATCGACTACCTGGAGGGGATCGGCCGCGAGCGCGCGGCGGCCTGGGAGCAGGCGCTCCTCGACGACGCGGTCGCGCGCCTTCCCGAGGTGCCCGGGCTGACGCTGGTCGGCACGCCGCGCCAGCGCGCCTCGGTCGTCTCCTTCACTCTCGCCGGCGCCCATCCGCACGACGTCGGCACCGTCCTCGACCGCCGCGGCATCGCGGTGCGCGCCGGCCACCACTGCGCGCAGCCGGTCATGGAGCGCTTCGGCGTCCCGGCCACGACGCGCGCCTCCTTCGCCTTCTACAACCGCCCCGACGAGGTGGACGCACTGATCGCGGGCCTCCACGCGGCGGCGGAGCTCTTCGCATCGTGAGCACCGACCTTTCCGACCTTTATCAGGAGGTCATCCTCGACCACAACCGCCGGCCGCGGAACTTCGGCGAGCTGCCGGCGGCCAACCGCATGGCGCGCGGCCACAACCCGCTGTGCGGCGACAAGGTGACGCTGTTCGTGCGGGTCGAAGGGGACCGGGTCGAGGACATCGCGTTCCAAGGGAGCGGCTGCGCCATCTCGATGGCCGCGGCGTCGCTGATGACCGATGCGCTCAAGGGGATGCCGGTCGACGAGGCGCAATCCCTCTTCGAGGGCTTCCACCGCCTGGTCACCAGCCGCCCCGGCGAGCCGGTCGAGGTGCCGGCCGAGCTGGGGAAGCTCGCCGTCTTCGCCGGCGTGCGCGATTACCCGGTGCGCGTCAAGTGCGCCACCCTCCCCTGGCACACTTTCAAGGCGGCGCTCGCCGGCGGCGAAGCGCGGCCCGTCTCGACGGAGTAACCATGTCCGAACCGATCGCCCCTCCCGCCCTCACCGCCGCCGCCGGCGACATCGAAGCCGGCGTCGTCGAGGCCCTCAAGTCCATCTTCGACCCCGAGATCCCGGTCAACATCTACGAGCTGGGGCTGATCTACGACCTGGAGGTCGCGCCCGACGGCCAGGTCGGGATCAAGATGACCCTGACCTCCCCGGCCTGCCCGGTCGCCGGCTCGCTGCCTCCCGAGGTCAAGGCGAAAGTGGAAAATGTGCCCGGCGTGACCGGTGCCGAGGTCGAGGTCGTCTGGGACCCGGTCTGGAACCCGTCGATGATGTCGGAGGCCGCGCGCTTGCAGTTGGGCCTGTTCTAGATTGGAGCCCGGCGCGAAAGCCTTCGCGCCTGGCTGGACCGAAATCTGCATGAAGCGCGGCCGAGGGTCGCAGCCGAAAAGAGCCCCTCGGGAGCCCGCGTGAAGAGCCAGCCTGTGCGCAAAGCGCCGCCAGACGAGGGCGGGACCGTCGTTTCCTTCGCGGAGGAAAGCCACCGGGACGAGCCGGGGCGGGCGCCCCGCATGGCTCCCGAGCGGGCCCCCCAGCCGGTGCCTCCGGGGATGGAGCCGATGGGGCGCCTGGCGGGCGGCATCGCGCACGTCTTCAACAACATGCTGACGGCGATCCTCTGCGAGGCCGAGCTCGCCCTCCTCGGCCTCCCCAACGACCATCCGGCGCGCAAGCACCTGGCCGAGGTCGAGCGCACCGGCGAGCGCGGCGCGGCTTTGGCCCGGCAACTCCTGGCCTTCAGCGGCCGGCAGGTGCTGACCCCGCGGCTGGTGCAGTGGAACGCCCTCCTACGCAACATGGGGGAGACCCTGCACCGCATCCTCGGCGACCGCGTGGAGGTGAAGCTCGCGCTCGAGCCGGACCTCGACCGCGTGAACGGCGACCCCGTGCAGCTCGAGCAGGTCGTCCTGAATCTCGCCGCCAACGCGCGGGAGGCGATGCCGGACGGCGGGACCTTCACGCTCGAGACCGCGAACGTCGGCGGCGAGGGGCCGCTGGCGGAGCGGCGGGTGCTGCTCAAGGTCACCGACACCGGGCGCGGCATGGGCGACGAGGTGCGCATCCGCGCCTTCGAGCCCTTCTTCACCACGAAGGTAGGAGTCGAGGCGAGCGGGCTGGGGCTCCCCACGGTGTACGGCGTGGTCACGCAGAGCGGCGGCGACGTGCTGGTCGAGAGCGCGCCCGAGAGGGGGACGAGCTTCTTCCTCTACTTCCCCTCGGCCGAAGAGGAGGGGCAGCGCGAGGTCAACCCGGAGCGCGGCGCGCGCGGGCAGGAGTGGGAGACGATCCTCCTCGTCGAGGACGAGGAGAACGTGCGCAAGCCGCTGGCCGAGATCCTCGCCAACCGCGGCTACAAGGTGTTCGACGCCGCCGACGCCGCCCAGGCGCTCACCCTCTCGCAAGGGCACCGCGGGCCGATCCACCTCATGGTCACCGACGTCCTCATGGCCGGCATGAGCGGCGTCGAGCTCGCGGACCGCCTCAGCTTCCAGCGTCCGGAGATGAAGGTCCTCTTCGCCACCGGCTATCCGGCCGGCCTCACCGAAGAAGGCACCGGCACCCTCGTCCGCGAGGACGTGCCCCTGCTCAAGAAGCCCTTCACCGGCCGCATCCTCCTCGCCAAAGTCCGCGAAGTCCTCGACAGCCCGGACTAACCCGCGGCAGCCCTGCGAGCCGTGAAGCGCGAGTGGACGATCCTCTGGCCGCAGCTCGGGGCCGCGATCGACATGCTCGAGAACGCGATGGACGCCTGTCCCGAGGCGCTGTGGGGCGACCGCTCGCAGCGGCCGGAGTTCTGGTACCTCGTCTTCCACACCCTCTTCTTCCTCGACTACTACCTCGCCGACTCGGCCGAGGGGTTCGCGCCGCCGGCGCCG
>DASWHY010000101.1:0-2769 GCA_036397955.1 Thermoanaerobaculia bacterium
CTTCAGGGTCCGCAGCAGGATCGAGACGTCCAGCCAGAGGCTCCAGTTGGCCATGTAGGCGAGGTCGTAGCGCAGCTTGTTCTGCGGGCTCGAGTGGTAGTCGCCGTTGACTTGGGCCAGGCCGGTGAGGCCGGGGGCGAGAGTGAAGCGCTCGGCGTAGCCCGCCACCTCGCGCAGATAGCGCTGCACGAACCCCGGCCGCTCCGGACGCGGCCCGACCAGGCTCATCTCCCCCGCCAGGACGTTGAAGAGCTGCGGAAACTCGTCGAGCCGGTAGCGGCGGAGGAAGGCGCCGATCGGCGTCAGGCGCGGGTCATCCAGCGTCGCCAGCATTTCGCCGCCGGTCTCGGTCTCGGCGTCTAGCCGCATGGTCCGGAACTTGAGCAGCGTGAAGGGGCGTTGTCCGCGCCCGACCCGCCGCTGGCGGTAGAGAATCGGCCCCGGCGAGGTCATGCGCACCGCCAGCGCGCAGGCGCCCATCAGCGGCAGCGCCAAGACGCAGAGCGCCGCGCCGGCCGCGAGGTCGAGCAGGCGCTTGAGCGGGCGGTTGATCAGCCACTCCGACTCGCGCACCACCTCGATCAGCGGCAGGTCGTGCACCCAGCGGTAGCGCATGCGGCCGATCAGGCTCTCGAACGGCCCGGGGAGGAGGAGGACATTGGTGTGGTCGGGACGGGTGCCGGCGAGGCGATCGATGAGGCGCGTCTGCCAGCTCTCGCCCGAGGGAGCCAGGACCAAGTCGTCGATCTGCCCGTCGGCGAGCAGCCGCGGCAGGTCGTCGTGGGCCCCGAGGCGCGGCCCGAGCGCCGGCTCTTCGACCGCCGGCGCGCCGGCGGCCTCTTCCTCCGGCGTCGGCACGAACCCCACCACCCGCACGCCGAGCCCGTGGCCGCTGCCGAGCGCGATGGCGCGTGCGATCTCGGCCGCCGCCGGGCCGGCACCTACGATCGCCACCCGCCGCTCCGGCACCACCCCGGTGCGCCGCAGGGCGATCCGCCAGGCGAAGAGGAGGAGCCAGTCGAGCAGGACGTAGAGCAGCAGCACCGAGCGCGGGAAGCCGCGGTTGGCGAAGAAGAGGTAGGCGACGAGCACCGTCCCCTGGAGGGCCACCGCCGCCGCCAGCGAGCGCGCCAGCTCGGGGTTGCTGCGGCGCCCGGGGGAGTCGTAGAGGCCGAAGACGTAGAGGCAGCCGAGCTGCGCGAGGAGCACCGCCGGCCACTCGCCGAAGAGGAAGGCGAGGCGGTCGCGCGGCAGGAGGCCTTCGGTGAGCGGCAGCGGCAGATGGATGCGGAGCTGGAAGGCGAGCCAGAGCGCCGCCAGCGCCAGCGCCGCGTCGCCGGCCAGGCGCAACGCGCGCAGGCCCAGTGGGGCACGGGTCACGGCGCGACTCTATATGACGGATAACACGTGGCTTGACCGCCCGGAGCCCTGCCGCTAGGCTGACCGATCATGCGCAGGAAGATCGGCTCCACCCGCGGAGCGCTCGCGCTCCTCGAGCCCGGTCCGAGCAGGTGAAAGTCACCGAGCACCTGGCCCGCGCCCACGGCCCCCTGATCAGCTTCGAGATCATCCCGCCGCTGCGCGGCGGCAACGTACAGGGCCTGCTGGCGCTGATCGACGACCTCGTCCGCTTCCGCCCCCCGTTCATCGACATCACCAGCCACGCCGCCGAGGCGGTCGTCGACGAGACGCCGCTCGGCTTGCAGCGCCGCGTCAAGCGCAAGCGCCCCGGCACCTTGGGCGTCTGCGCGCTGATCCAGAACAAGTACCAGATCGACGCCGTGCCGCACATCCTCTGCCGCGGCTTCACTCGCGAGGAGACCGAAGACTTCCTGATCGAGCTCAAGTACCTGGGCATCGACAACGTGCTCGCGGTGCGCGGCGACGACAGCGGGTACCAGAAGCCGCTCCAGTACGGGCGCAGCGCCAACCTCTACGCCGTCGACCTGGTGCGGCAGATCTGCGCCATGAACCGCGGCAAGTACCTGGAGGAGGAGCTGCTCGACGCCGAGCCCTCCAACTTCTGCATCGGCGTCGGCGGCTACCCGGAGAAGCACTTCGAGGCCCCCAACCTGCAGCTCGACGTCCGCCACGCCAAGGAGAAGGTGGACGCCGGCGCGCATTACGTCGTGACCCAGATGTTCTTCGACAACCGGCACTACTTCCGCTTCGTCGAGCTGTGCCGGGCGGCGGGCATCGAGGTGCCGATCATCCCCGGGCTCAAGATTCTCTCCTCGCGCAACCAGCTCGCCTCGATCCCGCGCAACTTCTACGTCGAGATCCCGGCGGAGCTGGCCGACGCGGTGCTCGACGCCGACCCCGACCACGCCCGCGACGTCGGCGTCGAATGGGCGCTCGGGCAGGTCGAGGACCTCCTCGCCCACGGCGTGCCGTCGGTCCACTTCTACATCATGCAGAGCGCCAAGGCGGTCAGCCGCCTGCTCTCGCGCCTCGAGCTGGGCGCTTTGACAAGCCGGCGCCCCTGAGCTAACCTGCCTTCAGCATTGCGAGCGGTCCGGTGGCTCCGGGAGGAGCGCCGGGCTCGGCAACCTGGGACGGACACCCAAGGTGCCCTCCCGATCCCCAAGCTCGAAAAGGGGGTCGGGGATGCGGCCAGCCTCTCGGAGGCGGCAACCAACTGTCCGGCGGCCAAGCCCGTCTCGCGATGCAGTGCGAGGCGGGTTTTCGTTTATGGCCCGCACGAGGAGCCCGAGCATGGACGTGCCGATCCCATCCCGCCCCGACGACCTCGACGAGCGCGCCGCGCGC
>DASWHY010000102.1:0-8709 GCA_036397955.1 Thermoanaerobaculia bacterium
CCTCTACACGATGTCGCCGGAGCAGGCCCAGGGCGAGCCGGTGGACGAACGATCCGACCTTTTCTCCCTCGGCGCCGTGCTCTACCAGGCCCTCGCCGGCCAACCGCCGTTCCACGGCAAGACGCCCTCGGAGACGCTGGCAAAGGTCTGCATGCACCACCCGCCGCCGCTGGCGTCGCTCGATCCCCGGGTTCCGCCGGCGCTCTCCGACCTGGTCGTGCGGCTGCTGCAGAAGGACCCGGACGCCCGTCCGCCGAGCGCCGCCGCGGTGGCCGAGGAGCTCGGCCGCGTCCTCGCGGCGAGCGAGGCGGCGGCGGCGCCGCCTGCAAGCGCCGAAGCGCCCACAGTGTCGTTACCGCAAGCGGATTCCGCTCCACCGCCGCGCCCTCGCCGCCGGCGCTTCGGCCTGGCGCTGGGGGTGGCGGCGGCCGTGGCGGCGGCCGGGGCCTGGCTTTGGCTGCGCGGGGGCGCCGGCACCGAGCCGGCGGCGCCGGCGGTTCCCCCGGCCGCGGTGCGCCCGGCGGTGGCCGTCCTCGGTTTCGAGCAGCGCCCGGCCGATCCCGGCGGCGCCTGGCTGGCGACCGCCCTCGGCGAGATGCTGGCGACGGCACTGGCGGCCGGCGGCCAGGTCCGGGTGGTCGGCGGCGGCGAGGTGGCCCAGGCGTCGCGCGCCGGCGCCGGCAGCCGGCTCGGCGAGCTGGCCGAGACCGATCTCGCGCGGCTGGGGAAAGCCCTCGGCGTCGACCGGCTCGTCCGGGGGACGTACGGGGACCTCGGCGAGCCGGCGGCCGGGCTGCTGCGGATCGACCTGCGCATGCAGGACGCGAGAAGCGGCGAGGTCCTGGCGTCGAGCGGCGCCACCGGCACCGCCGGCGCCCTCTTCGCCCTGGTCGACCGGGCGGCGGCGCGGCTTCGCGAGGAGCTCGGCGCCGGCCCCCTGACGCCCGGCGAGTCGCTGGCGGCCGAGGCTTCCCTGCCGCGCGACGGCGAAGCGCTGCGGCGCTACTGCGAGGGTCTGGCGCGGCTGTGGGAGCTCGACGTCCTGGGCGCCCGCGCCCTGTTCGAGCAGGCGATCGCGGCGCCGGGCGATCACCCGCTGCCGTACGCCGCGCTGGCGCGGGTCAGCTCGGCCCTGGGCTACGAGGACGAGGCCCGCGAGGCGGCGACCAGGGCTCGGGAGCTCGCGGGAAGCCTCTCCGAGTCCGCCCGCCTCGAAATCGAGGCGGTCTCTCACGCGGCGGCGCGGGAATGGGAGGAGGCCGCCAGCGTGTACGGCGCCCTCTACGCGTCCTTTCCCGACGACGTCGGCGTCGGTCTGCGGCTGGCGGCGGCGCAGATCGAAGGCGGCGAGATCCCGGCGTCGCTGGTGACGCTCGAGACCCTGCGGCGCCTGCCCGAGCCGCCGGCGCTCGACCCGCGCATCGATCTCACCCAGGCGCTGGCCTGGTATCGCAAGGGCGAGGTCGAGCCGGCCCTGGCCTGCGCCCGCCGGGCCGCGGCGCGAGGTGAGGAGCTGGGGATGCCGCTGGTGGTGGCGCGGGCGCGATTGCGGGAATCGGTGCTGCTCCGCAACCTGGGAGAGCACGACCAGGCGATGGACGCGCTGCGGGAAGCGAAGACGCTCTTCGAGACCGCGCGAGATCGCCAGGGCGCCGCCGAGGCGGTGGAGCTGATGGCCTTCGCGGCGCGCAAGCAGGGCGATCTCGCGGGCGCCCGCAAGCTGTTCGAAAGGGCGCAGGCGCTCTATTCGGAAGTCGGCAACCGGACCCGCGCCGCGAGCGTGCTGGGCACGCTGGGCGGGATCCTCGCCGACGAGGGCCGATTCCCGGAAGCGGCGGCGCTGCTCGAGCAGGCCCTGGCGGAGTTTCGCGCCATCGGCGCCCGCCGCCAGGCCGCCATCGTCCTCAACAACCTCGGTTTCAACCTCCACCTCCGGGGTGACCTCGAAGCGGCGATCTCGAGCTACTCCGAGGCGCTCGCGCTCTTCGACGAGCTCGGCGACGGCAAGGGGGCCGCGATCGCCTCCACCAACGTCGCCGAGATCCTTTTCGTCCGCGGCGACCTGGACCGGGCGCGGGCGATGCACGAGGAGTCGCTGGCGATCCACCGCCAGAACGTCGACCGTTCCGGAATCGCCTACGACACGTTCCGCCTCGGCAAGGTCCTCGCCGCTCAGGGCCTGCTCCACGCCGCCCGCGGCAAGTACGAGGAGGCCCTGGCGATCCAACGGGAGCTCGGCGAGACGGCCGCCGCCGAGGAGACGCGGACGGACCTGGCGATCCTCGAGCTGGTCGGCGGCGACCCGGCGGCGGCGGCGGCGCTCGCGCGCCGGGCCGAGGAGATCCTGTCGAACGAGGGCTGGCCCGAGCAGGCGGCGATCGCCCGGACCGTGGTGGTCCGCGCGCTGCTCGCCCAGGGCCGGCACGCCGAGGCGCGGGAGGTCCCGCTCCGCGTCGAGACCGGCCAGGGTCCGCGGGTGCGGCTGGCCATGGGGATCGCCGCGGCCCGGGTGCTGGCCGCCGCGCCCGGCGAGGCGGCCGCGGCGGTGGCGGAGCTCGAGCGTATCGCCGCCGAGGCGGCGACGGGCCACCTCGAGGAGCACTTCGAAGCCCGGCTGGCGGCGGCCGAGATCGAGCTGGCGGCCGGGCAGGCCGCGGCGGCCGCGGCGCGCCTCCGGGCGTTGGTGACGGAAGCGCGCCGCCGCGGGTTCGGCCAGATCGCCCGGCGCGCGGAGACGGCTCAAGGTCCGGTGCCCGACCACCGCGACAGATCGCCCGACTCGAAACCGTCGGCGAAGATCGGCGAAGGTAGCACCGGCGGCGGTGGTGGCGGTGGCGGCGGAGGCGGCGGAGGCGGCGGCGGAGGCGGCGGTGGCGGCGAGCTGATCGCCACGTCCACCGGATCCGGCAGCGCCAGGGGGACTCCGCTCGCCGGCAGCTCGGTGGTCACGTACTCCTTCCAGCGCACGTTGCCGCGTCGATCCACGGCCTGCACCATGTAGGTCAGACGCCGGGCGCCGGCGACCATGACCTTCCCCCGCCAGGTCCCGGCGTCGCCGCTGAGCTCGAGGGGGAGCCAACGGCCGCGGCCTTCGCCGTCCACCGAGCCGTCGTCGTAGATCACGACGACCCGCCACACGCCGGCGGCGTCGGTCGCCGGCACCGCCCAGACGACGTCCGTGCCTTCGAGGCGGTGGAAGGCCCCGCCGAAGGGACCCGGCAGCAGCGTCGGCCCGTCGCGGTCACAGTTCTGGCTGCTGTCGGCGACGTTGTTGAAGTAGAAGATCTCGAGGTCGCTCTCGCGGTAGCGTCGCTGGAGGGTGTAGGTCGCCTCGGAGGCCAGGCGCTTCAAGGCCTCGCCGGTGGTGACCACCAGGCTGTTGACCTCGAGGTCGCCGGGCCGGCAGCCGGGGGGGTCCCGGCCGGGAACGAGGCGCGGCCCGAACGGTTCGTCATGGTAGAGCCGCGGCGCCACGCCGTGGTCCGAGCCGTCGCCGCCGTTCGACGTCAGCTCGGCGAAGACCGGCACCCAGCCGTCCTCCTCCTCGTAGCTGCCGCCCATCCACAGCACGCCGTGCTGGCTGGTGCCGGCGAGGCGGGAGTCGTAGACGAGGTAGGGCTGGATCGGGCGGTCGGCGATGCCGGTGCCGCGCTCGGCGAGACCGTTCAAGGTGTAGTAGCAGCCCTCCGCCGACGGACAGCCCGGCTCGTCGGGCAGCACCTCGCCCGCGGCGTCGTACTTGGTGTAGACGCCGGGAGCCGACAGGTCGAAATGGAGCTGGAGGCGCGTGAGATAGGCCGGCAGCGCCGCCTTGGGCGCGAGCCGCCGCGCGACCTCCACCGGTCCGAGGCGGGCCCTCGCCGGCAGCGTGTCCGGCGCGGCCGCGGCGCCCTGGAAGGCCTGCGCCGCGCCGCTCTTGGGCGCGATGCCGGTCGCCACGGCGTACGTCGGCAGGCCGAAGAGCGTCCACTGCATGAGGGTCTTCTCGTCGTAGGGGTCGAAGCGCGGCGCCTCCAGGAAATAGCGCTGCTTGGCCGCCCGCACCGCCTCGCCGACGGCGATCGTGCCGCCGCGGCTCATTTCCTCGGTGAAGAGCTGCACCAGGCGCTCGCCGTAGCCGATGCCGTGGCGCAGCCCCCAGCCGTAGCCCGAGTTGGCGACGTAGGCCACGGCGCCCCGTCCGAGGAAGGTCTGCGGCAGGTCGAGGGAGCGGTCGGCGCCCCCGGGATCGCTGCCGGCGACCGGCAGGCCGCCGTGGCAGCCGACGGCGTAGAGCACGCTGCCGGCGAGGTCGAGGTCGGCGCCCGCGCAGGCCCGGGCGGCGGCGAGGTCGGCGGCGGCCAGGCCGCGGATGTCGAACGGGTCGCCGCCGGGGATGCCTTCGGCCCAGTGGACGGCGTGCCCGTTGAGGCTCACCAGGCCGTAGGCGCCGCCGCCGCGGCCGCACAGGTGCGCGAGCAGGTCGCCCTCGTTCCAGGTCTGGCCGACGAGCTCGCCGTCGACCGCGGCGGCGCCGAAGACGCTCGTCCAGCGCTGGCGGATCGTCGCCGCCGCGTCGCGCAGGAAGTCGTAGCCGGTGACCTGCGCCTTGTGAGGGCGCGCCGCCAGGTCGAGGACGCCGTCATGGCTGATGAAGGTGGCGATGGTGCCGATGATCTCCGCCGGCGTCTCGACGAGGCGGCCGATGGCCAGGTCCGGTATGAAGAGGCTGCCCCCGAGCTCGTCGGGCCTGACCCGGTCGAGCACCGCGAGAGGATCGTCGCTCAGGTACCGGTTGGCGGCGAGGGCCCGGCCCACGGTGGTGCCGCCGGGCGTCAGGTCGCCGCCGGCGGGGTAGCGCTCTTCCGGGAGCAGCACCGCGCGGTCGCGGATGCGCGCCATGGGCACGATGCGGTCGTCGCCCACCAGGACGATCGACCGGGCGCCGCCGTAGGCGTCCAGGAGATCGTGCAGGAGGTCGTGGAGGCCGTCCTTCTCGGCGGCGCAGCCGGCGGGCAACGGCTCGTGGCAGCCGAAGAGCACCTGGTTGGCGCGGTCGGGATCTCCGGGGTCGGCGTCCCATTCGGCGTAGAGGCCGGCGAGGTCGGTGACGCCGGCGAGGTCGACCGCCAGGCCCAGCACCCGCGGGTGGTGGGCGAGGTCCTGCAGGTTGGTGGCCAGCTCCGCCGCCTGGGCGGCGGAGATGCCCATGACCTGCCGCATGCGCTGCAGGTTGGAGAGGATCAGGGTGCGCACGCTGTCGGGATTGGGACGAACGATGAAAAACGGGTGGGCGCTGGCCGCCGCGGTCTTGTTGCCGGCCTGGTCGGCGACCTCGACGCGGACCTTGTAGAGCGAGCCCGCGGTGCCTGACGGGGGCGTGGCCGGCACCGCGTAGGCGACGCTCGTGGTCTCGACGCGCGCGGCGTGGGGGCAGGCGCCGCCGGGGCCGAAGCCGGCGGGCAGGCCGCCGCCGGAAACCGGCCGGTAGCTGGCGCCGCCGTCGTCGGAGGCCAGCAGCGCGACGTCGACGCGGCAGATGCGGACGTCGTCGGACATCTCCCAGGTGACGAGCTCGACGCGGGGCTCGCCGTCGGAAAGGACCCAGTACTCGCCGCCGCTCGGGTGCAGCACCTGCGCCGTGGGGAAGACCTCGTCGGTCACGTGCAGGGTCGCCGCGGCCGAGACCTCGCGGGCGCAGCCGCTGTCGACGACGACGCTGTAGGCGGTGCCGGCGTCGGCGGCGACGATCGGAGGCGTGGCGTAGGCCGCGGCGGTGGCGCCGGGGATGTCGGCGCCGTCGCGCCGCCACTGGTAGTGGCGGGCGCCCTGGGCGGCGACGCTGAAGGTCACGGAAGCGCCGAGATCGGCCGTCTGGTCGGTGGGCTGTCCGGTGATGGCGACGCTGCACGCGAGCTCCACGATCACCGACTCGCTCGCCACGCCGGCCGCGACGACGGTGAGGAGCTGGTGGCCGGGATTGAGGGTCGCGGGGAGGTCGCTCACCGCGAGGGTCATCGGGTCCTCCCAGAAATCGGGCCGCGGATCGACGGGCAGCCACGACGAGTGCCCGCTCGCCAGGTCACGGAGCTGGACGAGCGGGAAATTCGCGGCGGAGCCCCAGGAGGTCCCGCCGTCGGTCTGCGAATCGCCGCGGAATCCGCGTCCGGTGACGATGAAGGGTCGTCCGAAGCGCAGGATCGTCGAGGCCGAGTCGATGACCGGCTTGCGAGGTCCCGCCTCGGCCGCCTGATAGAGCTCGGCGAGCTGGAAGATGACGGCGTTGCTCCCGCCGGCGGCGAGGACCTCTCCAAAGGCCAGGAGGGTCGCGGTGTGTTGGGCGCGGCCGTTGGCGAGGGGGCCGGCGCTGCGCCAGGTGCCGGTGCTCGGCTCATAGGTCTCGGCGCTGCTCAACGACAGGCCGCCGCCGCCGCCGGCGACGAGCACTTTGCCCGAGCGCAGGAGCGTCGCGCTGTGCAGGCTTCTGGCGACGGCCAGCGGCGCCGTCCTTTCCCACCTTCCCGTCGCCGGATCGTAGAGCTCGGCGCTCGCCAGAGCGCCGGCGTCGGCGTTGGCGCCGCCGGCGACCAGGACGTGGCCCGAGGGCAGCAGCGTCGCCGTGTGCTCGTGGCGTGGCGTGACCATCGAGCCGGTGCTTTCCCAGGCTCCCGTCCGCGGCTCGTAGAGCTCCGCGTTCGACAACGAGCTGAATCCCCTCACGCCCCCGGCGACCAGCACCTTGCCCGAGGACAGCAGCGTCGCCGTGTGCTCGCTGCGCCCGGTGGCGAGAGCGCCCGTGCCGCTCCAGGTCGCCGTGGCCGGGTCATAAAGCTCGGCGCTCGACAAATATTGCCCGTCGTAGCCCCCGGCGACCAGGACCTTGCCCGAGGGCAGCAGCGTCGCGGTGTGCTGCGCCCGCCTGGCCGCGAGAGGATTGGCCCGCTCCCAGGCGCCGGAGCTCGGAGCATAGAGCGCCGCGGTCGCCAGGGCCTCCGACGGCGCCAGCGAGGCGGTCCCTCCGGCGATCAGCACCTCGCCCGAGGGCAGCAGCGTGGCGGTGTGCAGGTTGCGGGGCCCGGCGAGGGGTTGCGCCAGGCGCCAGGTGCCCGTGGCCGGGTCATGGAGCTCGGCGCTCGCCAGGGGAGCGAGGCCGTAGCCCCCGGCCACGAGCACCTCGCCGGAGGGCAGGAGGGTGGCCGTGTGCTTGTACCGGAAGGTGGAGAGCAGACCGGCGTGGCGCCAGCTCCCCGCGCCCGGATCGTAGGATTCCACGCTCGCCAGCGGATCGATGAAGCTCGTTCCGCCGACGATCAGGACCTTGCCGAAGGGAAGGAGGGTCGCGGTGTGCTGGTAGCGCCCGGTGCCCAGGGAGCCGGTGCCGGTGACGGCGCCGGTCGCCGGATCGTAGAGCTCGACGCTGGCCACGGTCTGCGCGAACGAGGTGAAGCCGCCGGCGAAGAGGACCGTTCCCGAGACCAGGAGCGTCGCCGAATGCCCGTACCTGGACCTGGCCAGGGCGCCGGCGTCCTCCCAGGTCCCGGCGCCGGGGTCGTAGAGCTCGAGGCCGGTCAGGATCACGTCCGACGTCACGCCGCTGCGCCCGCCGGCGACCAGGACCTTGCCCGAGGAGAGAAGCGTGGCGGTGTGATCCCGGCGGGCCGCCGCCAGGGAGCCGGTGCGGGTCCACTCTCCCGTGCTCTCGTCGTAGAGCTCGCCGCCGGTCAGGTCTTCAGGGCTCGTGGTCGCCGTCTGATGGACGCCGCCGGCGACCAGGACGGCGCCCGAGGCCAGGAGCGTCGCGGTGTGGTGGGTCCGGGAAGTGAGCAACGATCCCGTCGCCGTCCAGGTCTGCGTGCTCGGATCGTAAAGCTCGGCGCTGCCGCCGCTGACCACCAGGACTTTCCCCGACGGCAGGAGCGTCGCCGTGTGAACGCTGCGCGGGGTGATGGGGGGTGCGGTGCTCTCCCAGGTGCCGGTGCGCGGATCGTAGAGCTCGGCGCTGGCGGTGCTGAAGTTACCACCCACGGCCAGCACCTTTCCCGTGGGCAGGAGCGTCGCCGAGTGAATGAACCGCGCGGTGGTGAGCGATCCGGTCGTCTCCCAGGTGCCGGCGTGCGGGTCATACAGCTCGGCGCTCGACAACGGACCGCCGTTACCCCATCCCCCGGCGACCAGGATCCGTCCCGACGTCAGCAGGGTCGCCGTGTGCTGTTGCCGCGACGTCCGCAGGGAGCCGACGGGCTCCCATGGCACCGGCTGCGCCAGGACCTCGCCATGGATCCCTGCGATGACCAACAACAGCACGACCGGGAAGCGTCGCATCGTCACCTCCTGTCTCCGCGGGCGCGCCCGGCGTTTGCCGGCATCCGACCCCGCGAGCCTGCCTCGGCCAGGCGCCGGCGGCCGAGGCAGGCTCGTGTCGGCCGACCTCCTTCTCCCATTTAGTCCGGCCGGCGTCCGGAGCACTTGCCGCGGAGTCGAATCGCGCAGGAGATTGGGACCTATTGCTCGACTGGCGATACGCTGGCGACCGCCGCGGTGGCCTCTGCCCCCTTGCACCGCTTGAGATACAGCGCCAGCTCGACGGCAAGGTTCTGCTCCAGCTCCTCGATGCCGCGGCTCATGCCGTAGGCACCGCCCCAGGCCCACGTCTTCTCGCCGCTGAAGCTGGTCAGCCGCTCGCCGGTCGCGGCGTCGATCAGCGTGGCCTTGAAATCGAGGTGGGCGCTG
>DASWHY010000103.1:0-2714 GCA_036397955.1 Thermoanaerobaculia bacterium
GGTCGAGAGCGACGACCCGCAGGCGCGCCGGCCGTTCACGATGCGGCGGCTCGGCGACCCGGGCATGCCGCGCCCGCAGGTACGGCGGGGCAAGCTCGAGCCCCTCTCCCCCGCCGGCGCCGAGCTCAAGGAGGCCTTCAACCGCGACGCGGGCAAGACCCGCCTCGTGATGCTCCTCTCGCCGACGTGAGGGGTCTGCCTGATCAGCGCCCGTGTGGTGCAACGCTACGTGTTGGACGCAATCGCCGACGAGGGTCTGCGGATGTACGTGGTCTGGGGGCCGATGCTGGGCGACGAGAAAGAGCCGGACGCTCGCACAGCCATGCTCAGCCTCCCCGATCCCCGTGTGAGCCACTTCTGGACCGACGCGCACGGGGTCGCCGAGGCCTTCCAGGTCCCGCTGGCGCTGGCCGCCGATCGCGCCTGGGACACCTTCCTCCTCTTCCCGCCCAGCGTGCGCTGGGGGGACACGGCCCCCACGCCCACCTACTACATGCACGTCGGCAAGCCGCTGCCGAAGGAGCGGCGGCTGAACGGCCAGATCCTCGCAGACCAGGTGCGCGCCACGCTCGGGGGGGCGAAGTAGGTCACCCCGGCCGATGACCGAACCCACCGCCGCGACGACCGATCTGCTGACCCTCCCGCCCGGCGAGCCCACCCCGCCGGCCGGCGAGGAGGTCTTCGTCTTCCCCGCCTCCTACGGCCAGCGGCGCCTCTGGTTCCTCGACCGGCTGGAGCCTGGCTCGCCGCTCTACAACATCCCGCTCGCCCTGCGCCTGACCGGCGCCCTCCGCGAGCGCTCGCTCGCCAGGGCGTTGGCCGAGATCGTCCGCCGCCACGAGGCGCTGCGCACCACCTTCGAGATCGAAGGGGACGAGCCGGTCCAGGTCGTCTCGCCGCCGGTCGGCTTTCCGCTGCCGCGAGTCGATCTCGCGGGGCCGCCCGCCGCGCGGCGGCAAGAGGCCGCTCGGCTCGCGGCCGTGGAGGCGGCCCGCCCGTTCGACCTCGCCCGCGGTCCGCTCCTGCGCGCCACCCTGATCCGGTTGGGACCGAACGAGCACGTCCTCCTCCTCACCCTGCACCACATCGTCGCCGACGGCTGGTCGCTCGGCGTCCTGGCGCGCGAGCTCTCCGCGCTCTACGCGGCCGATCGGGCGGGCCGTCCCTCGTCTCTCCCCGAGCTTCCCATCCAGTACGCCGACTTCGCCGCTTGGCAGCGCGAGCGGCTGGCAGGCGGGCTGCGCGAGCGGCAGATGGCCTACTGGCGCGCGCAGCTCGGCGACGCGCCGCGCCTGCTGGACCTCCCCCTGGCCGGCCCGCGGCCGGCGGCGCGCGGCCATCGCGCGCGCCACGCGACGCGGCCGCTCCCGGCCACGGCCGCCGCCGGCCTGCGCGAGCTCTGCCACCGCGAAGGAACGACCCCCTTCATCGCCCTGCTCGCGGCCTTCCAGGCGCTCCTCTTCCGCACCACCGGACAGCCCGACCTGGTCGTCGGGACACCGGTCGCCAACCGCACCGCCGAGGAGACCGAGGGGCTGATCGGCCTCTTCATCAACAACCTTGCGCTGCGCGCCCGCCTCGACGACGCGACGAGCTTCCGCACCCTTCTGGGTCAGGTGCGCGAGACGGCGCTCGCCGCCTTCGCGCACCAGGACCTCCCCTTCGAGGAGCTGGTGGAGGAGCTGGCGCCGGAGCGCGCCCTGTCGCACGACCCGCTGGTACAGGCGGTCTTCGGCATGGGGGACGGCGCCGGCGCCATCCCCGAGCTGCCGGGGTTGCGGGTCGAGCCGCTCCCGGCCGAGCACGACACCGTCAAGTTCGACCTGGCGCTCTCGGTCGAGGAGGGGCCGCGAGGCCTCCTGGCGCGCCTCGACGGCAGCGCCGACCTCTACGAGACGACGACCCTCGCGCGCCTGCTGGAGCATTTCGAGACGCTCTTCGCGGCCGCCCTCGCCGAGCCGGGGCGCCCGATCGCGGACCTCCCGCTGCTCTCCGCCGTCGAGCGGCAGGCGGTGCTCTGCGACTGGAGCGAAGGCGGCGCGTTGCCCGAGGTCGCTTCCGAGATCGGGCTCCTCCACGCACTCTTCGCGGCGCAGGCGGCACGCACGCCGGAGCGGACGGCGCTGACCTCGGCCCGCGAAGACGGTCCGCCGGTCGAGCTCACCTACGCCGAGCTGGACGCCCGCGCCGAGCGGCTCGCGCGCCGCTTGGCGGCGCTCGGCGTCGGGCCAGAGGTGCGCGTGGGCGTCGCCCTCGAGCGGACCGCCGATCTGCCGGTGGCGCTGCTGGGCATCCTCGAGGCCGGCGGCGCCTACGTGCCGCTCGATCCCACCTACCCGCCGGCGCGCCTGGCGCTGATGATCGAGGACGCCCGCACCGGACAGGACGGCTTCGTGGTGCTGACCCAGGAGCGCCTGGTGCCGCGCCTCGAAGAGGTCCTCGCCGGCGACCTGACGCTCCTCTGCATCGACGCTCCCGCGGACGCCGAGCCCGACGCGAGCGCGATCCCTCTCCCGCAGCCTCACCCGGGGAACTTGGCCTACCTGATCTACACCTCCGGCTCGACCGGCCGTCCCAAGGGGGTGGCCATCGAGCACCGCAGCGCCGCCGCCTTCTGCCGCTGGGCGCGGGAGTGGTTCTCCGACGAGGAGCTGGCCGGCGTCTTCGCTTCGACCTCGATCAACTTCGATCTCTCGGTCTACGAGCTGTTCGTG
>DASWHY010000104.1:0-5856 GCA_036397955.1 Thermoanaerobaculia bacterium
GCCGCCGGCCCCGCCGGCCTCCACCGGCTCGACAACCAGGGCGGCAACAAGAACCACTGGCTGACCGTCCGGCTGCGCGGTCTCACCAAGGGGAACAGCAAGAACAACGTCCAGGGCATGGGGTCGGTCGCCGAGGTCCGCGCCGGCGCGGCCTACCAGGCCCGCGAGGCCGCCGGTCCGGTCGTCCACTTCGGCCTCGGCAGCCTGGCGAAGGCTGACCTGCTGCGCGTCGTCTGGCCGAACGGCGTGCCGCAGAACCGGCTGCAGCCGGCGCTCGACCAGCGGATCGTCGAGGAGCAGCTCCTCAAAGGGAGCTGCCCCTTCCTCTACGCCTGGGACGGCGCGCGGATGGCCTTCGTCACCGACCTCCTCTGGGGGGCGCCCATCGGCCTGCCGGTGGCCGACGGCGTCTGGGCGTCGTCCGACCCGGACGAGCTGGTGCGAGTGGACGGCGCGCGCCCCGAGCGCGGCGCCTATCGCTTGGCGCTCACCGAAGAGCTCTGGGAAGCCGCCTTCTTCGACCGCGTCCGCCTCTGGATCGTGGACCACCCCGACGACGTCGAAGTGGCGAGCAACCTGCGCGTCCTCCCCGGCCGCCGCCTCCCCGACGCGGTCCTGGCGAGCCGCGCGCTCCACCCGGTCGCGGCCGCCTGGGACGGCGCCGGCATGGAGGTCACCGCCCGCGTCGCCCGCCGCGACGAGGTCTACGCCTCCGGCTTCGCCGAGAGCGCCTACCAGGGGGTCGCCGCGGCGCCCTGGACCTTCACCTTCGACCTCGGCGAGGCCCCCGCCGCCCCGGTCCGCCTCCACCTCGACGGCTGGGTCTTCCCCGCCGACGCGAGCCTCAACCTGGCGCTCGCCCAGCGCGCCGCGCCGGCGCAGCAGCTCCCGCGCCTGGAGGTCGAGACGGCTGCGGGCTGGCGGGAGCTGATGGCCGAGACCGGCTTCCCGGCCGGCAAGACCAAGACGATGGTGATCGACACGCCGCCGCTCCCCGCCGGCGCCCGCCGCCTGCGCCTGGTCACCTCGCTCTGGCTGGCCTGGGACCGCATCGCCTGGACGACCGTCCCCGCCGACGCCGCGCCGCGCGTCGCCGCCCGCCTCGACCCGGCGCGGGCGGAGCTCCGCTTCCGCGGCTTCTCCCGCCTGGTGCGGAGCGCGCCGAACGCGCCGCACGGCTTCGTCTACGAGGCGGCCGCGACGGCCTCCCCCTGGCTCCCCTTCCCCGGCCGCTACACCCGCTACGGCGACGTGCGCGAGCTGCTCACCGCCGCCGACGACCGCTCCGTAGTCATGGGCCCCGGCGACGAGGTCGCCCTGACCTTCGACGCCGCCGCCCTCTCGCCGCCCCCGGCCGGCTGGCGGCGGACGGTCTTTCTGGAGAGCCTGGGCTGGGACAAGGACGCCGACCGCAACACCTACGCCGCGGCGCAGGTCGAGCCGCTCCCCTTCAACGCCATGAGCGGCTACCCCTACGGCCCCGGCGAGCGCTTCCCGGACACCCCGCTCCACCGCGAGTACCTGGAGCGCTGGCTGACCCGGGAAGTGAAGTAACCTCCGGGCTGAAACCTGGTATCCCATTCGACGTAGAACGGGTCACCCGTATGGACATCCCTCGCGCCGACCGCGCCCGCTCGCTCCGCATGCGCCGCATCGCGCTGGCGGGAGGCGGGGTCGCGGCGCTCGCCGCCATCACCTTCGCGTCCAGCCAGTTGAAACCGGCGGCGCCGAGCGTCGACCGCGCCGGCCTGTGGATCGACACCGTGCAGCGCGGCCCGATGCTGCGCCAGGTGCGCGGGCCGGGGACGCTGGAGCCGGTCGAGGTGCGCTGGATCTCCGCCCCGGTCGAGGGGCGGGTCGAGCGTATCCCCGCCCTCCCCGGCGTCGAGGTCACGCCGCAGACCGTGCTCGTCGAGCTCTCCAACCCCGAGCTGGAGCAGCAGGCTTTCGAGGCCGCCTCCGACCTGCGCGCCTCCGAGGCCGACGTCGAGGACCTCCGCGCCCAGCTCGAGAGCCAGGTGCTGGCGCAGCAGGCGGCGGCCACCGCGGTGGACTCGCAGGCGCGCGAGGCGCGCCTCCAGGTGGAGGCCAACGAGGCGCTTTCCAAGGACGGCCTGATCCCGCCGCTCACCCTGCAGCTCTCGCGCCTCAAGGCCGACCAGCTCGAGAAGCAGTCCGCGATCGAGCAGCAGCGGGTCGAGAAGAGCCGCAGCTCCGCCGCCGCCCAGATGGCGGCGCAGGGGGCGCGGGTGCAGCAGTTCCGCGACCTCTACGCCCTGCGCCAGCGCCAGGTGAGCTCGCTGGCCGTGCGCGCGGCGATCGGCGGCGTCCTCCAGGAGCTGCCGGTCGAGGTCGGGCAGCGAGTCACGCCGGGCACCACGCTGGCGCGCGTCGCCCGCCCCGAGCGCCTCAAGGCCGAGCTGCGCATCCCCGAGACCCAGGCCAAAGACGTGGCGCTCGGGCAGGTGGCGCAGATCGACACCCGCAACGGCGTCGTCCCCGGCCGGGTGATCCGCATCGACCCGGGCGCTCAGGACGGCACGGTGCGCGTGGACGTCGCCCTGAACGGCGCGCTGCCGCCCGGCGCCCGGCCGCAGCTCTCGGTGGACGGCACGATCGAGATCGAGCGCCTGGCCGACGTCGTCTACGTCGGCCGCCCCACCCACGGCCAGCCCCACTCGACGATCGAGCTCTTCAAGCTGGTGAAGGATGGCAAGGAGGCGGTGCGGGTGCAGGTCAAGCTCGGGCGCAGCTCCGTCTCGACCGTCGAGATCCTGTCCGGCCTGGTGCCCGGCGACCAGGTCATCCTCTCCGACGTTCCCGCCGCGGACGGCCAAGACCGCCTGCGCCTGGATTGAACCTTCCGCATCACCCGAGGGAGAAACGCTCATGAACGCTTCCGACCGCTCGCTCATCCAGCTCGAAGGGGTGACCAAAGTCTTCTTCACCGACGAGGTCGAGACCCACGCCCTCGCCAGCATCCACCTCGAGATCAAGAACGGCGAGTACGTGTCCATCGCCGGCCCCTCCGGCTGCGGCAAGACCACCCTGCTGTCGATCCTGGGGCTGCTCGACACCCCCACCGACGGCCAGTACTGGCTCAACGGCAAGGAGGTCGCCCAGCTCTCCTTCTCCGAGCGGGCGCGGATCCGCAACAAGGAGATCGGCTTCATCTTCCAGGCCTTCAACCTGATCGGCGACCTGACGGTGTACGAGAACGTCGAGCTGCCGCTGACCTACCGCGGGATGCCGTCGAGCGAGCGCAAGGTGCGGGTGCAGGGAGCGCTCGAGCGGGTCGACATGGCGCACCGCATGAAGCACTACCCGTCGCAGCTCTCCGGCGGCCAGCAGCAGCGCGTGGCGGTGGCCCGCGCCGTCGTCGGCACGCCCTCGATCCTCCTCGCCGACGAGCCCACCGGCAACCTCGACTCGAGCAACAGCGAGGCGGTCATGAAGCTGCTCGGCGAGCTGCACAAGGACGGCGCCACGATCTGCATGGTCACCCACGACCCGCGCTACGCCAGGTACGCGCAGCGCAGCATCCACCTCTTCGACGGCCGCGTCGTCGAGGAGGAGGAGGAGGGCGCGCAACGCAAGATCGAGGAGCGTCAGTTGGCCGAGAGCGGCTTCGACATCAGCTAGGCGCGCGGGCGCGCCGGAGGACTGCCGTGGACACGCTCCTCTTCGACCTCCGTCACGCCCTGCGCGGGCTGCGCCGCAGCCCGGGCTTCACCCTCGCGGCGCTGCTCACCCTGGCGCTCGGGATCGGCGCCAACACGGCGATCTTCAGCGTCGTGCGCGCGGTGCTGCTGGCGCCGCTCCCCTACGGCCAGCCCGAGCGGCTGGTCTCGCTCTTCCACAGCTACCCCAAGATGGACCTGCCGAAGGCCTCGGTCTCGGCCTACGGCCTCTCCCTCTACCGCCGGCAGGCGAAGTCGTTCGACGGCCTCGCCGCCATCACCGGCTATCAGGCGCCATCGAATTTGACCGGCGGCGGCGAGCCCGAGCGGGTGCTCGCGGCGACGGCCACCGCCAACTTCTTCGACGTCCTCGGCGTGCAGCCGGTCCTCGGGCGCGGCTTCGCACGCGGCGAGGACGAGGCCGGCGCCAAGGTGGCGGTCATCTCCGACCCCCTCTGGCGGCGCCGCTACGCCGGCGACGCGGAGGTCCTCGGACGCACCGTGGTGCTCGACGGCGTCGAGCACGAGATCGTCGGCGTGATGCCGCCGCGCTTCAAGTACATCCGGGCGGCCGACGTCTTCGTGCCGCTGCGCGTCGCCCCCGAGCTGCTGACTCCCGACAGCTTCGGCTTCGAGTTCCTCTCGGTCCTCGGGCGCCTGAAGGCAGGGACGTCGCTGGCGCAGGCCGAGGCGGAGATGGACGGGATCTCGGCGCGCATCACCGCCCAGCCCGACGCCCAGTTCCTGCGCGACGCCGGCTGGCACGTGCTCGTCGAGCCGCTGCGCGACACCCTGGCCGGCGACTCGCGCGCCACTCTCCTCGTCCTCCTCGCCGCGGTCGGCTGCGTGCTGCTCATCGCCTGCGCCAACGTCGCCAACCTCCTCCTCGCCCGCTCCGCCGCGCGCGGCCGCGAGATCGCGGTGCGCGCCGCCCTGGGCGCCGGCCGCCGGCGGCTGATGCGCCAGCTCCTGACCGAGACGGCGCTCCTCGGCGTCCTCGGCGGCCTCCTCGGGCTGGTGGTGGCGGTGGCCACGGCCGGCCTGCTCACGGACCTCGTGCCGCCGCTGCTGGCCGGCGCCACGCGGGTGGGGCTCGACCCGCAGGTGCTGCTCTTCACCCTCCTCGTCGCGCTGGCCACGGGACTCTTGACCGGCATCCTGCCCGCCCTCGCGGTGTCGCGGCCGCAGGCGCTCGACCCGCTCAAGCCCGGGGCGCGCAGCTCGAGCCCCGGCTTCCGCCGCCACCCCGCGCGGGCGCTGCTCGTCGTCGGCGAGATGGCCGTGGCGCTGATGCTGCTGATCGGCGCCGGCCTCCTGGTGCGCAGCCTCGCGCGGCTCGGGGACGTCGAGACCGGCTTCGAGGCCGAGAACCTCCTGACCCTGCAGCTCGCGCTCCCCGAGGGGCGCTACCCGGAGGCCAGCCGCATCGCCGGCTTCTACCAGCGGCTGCTCGAGGAGGTGGGCACCCTCCCCGGCGTGACGGCGGCGGGCGCGGTCTCGAGCCTCCCCCTCTCCGGCAACTACAACTCGGCCTCCTACGCGATCGAAGGGCGGGTGGCGCCGCCCGGCGACGCCGGGCCGCACGGCGCGCCGCGCGCCGTCACCCCCGGCTACTTCGAGACGATGCGCATCCCGCTGGTGCGCGGCCGGCTGATCGGCGAGAGCGACACCGCCCAGACCAAGCCCGTTGTCGTGGTGGACGAGGACGTCGTCCGCCGCTACTTCGCCGACCGCGACCCCTTGGGCGCGCGCATCAACCTGACCTTCGAGCAGATGCCCGACGGCACGCCGCTCTGGCGCGAGATCGTCGGCGTCGTCGCCCACCTGCGCAACGAGAGCCTGGCCCAGGAGTCGAACGAGCAGCTCTACTACCCGCACGCCCAGCTTCCCAGGTCGATGATGTCGCTGGCGGTGCGCGCCGGCGGCGACCCGCTGGCGCTGGCCGACGCGGTGCGCGCGCGGGTGCGCGCCCTCGACCCCGACCAGCCGCTCTTCGACGTCCGGACGATGACCTCGCGGGTCGAGGAGGCGCTGGCGCCGGCGCGCTCGAGCACCGGCCTCTTCGCCGCCTTCGCGGCGCTGGCGCTGCTGCTCGCCGCGGTCGGCGTCTACGGCGTCATCTCCTACTCGGTGGCGCAGCGGACGCAGGAGATCGGCGTGCGCATGGCGCTCGGGG
>DASWHY010000105.1:0-11246 GCA_036397955.1 Thermoanaerobaculia bacterium
GCCGTCGCCGGCCTCGAGCCGGTCTTCCGTACCCTGGCGCCGGGGCGCGCCGCGGCGCCGCCGACCGCCGGCCGCGAGGAGGGCCGCTCGACCGCCGAGGAGGGGTTCCTGCACTGCGGCCCGGCGGGCGCCGGCCACTTCGTCAAGATGGTCCACAACGGCATCGAGTACGGCCTCATGCAGGCCTACGCCGAGGGCTTCGACCTGCTGCGCGGCGCCGCCGCCGAGCACCTCCCCGCCGAGCGCCGCTACGACCTCGACTTGGGTGAGATCGCCGAGCTCTGGCGGCGCGGCAGCGTCGTCGGCTCCTGGCTCCTCGACCTCGCCGCCCGCGCCCTGCGCGAGGACCCCGAGCTCGCGCGCTTCGCCGGCCGCGTCCAGGACTCCGGCGAAGGGCGCTGGACGATCGAGACGGCGATCGAGGAGGGGGTCCCCGCCACCGTCCTCGCCGCCTCCCTCTTCGCCCGCTTCCGCTCCCGCCGCGACGGCGGCTTCGCCGACAAGCTGCTCTCGGCGTTGCGCGCCCAGTTCGGCGGGCACGTTGAAGCACCGGCGAAGGACTGAGCCGCGTGGACGCTCCCCGCCCTGCCGACCCTTGCGTCCTGGTCATCTTCGGCGGCACCGGCGACCTGACGCGCCGCAAGCTCCTCCCCGCTCTCCTGAACCTCGCCGAGGCGCGCCTCCTCGCCGACCGCTTCGCGGTCCTCGCGGTGAGCAGCCACGACCTTTCGGACGCGGCCTACCGCGCCCAGATGGACCGCTCGGTGCGCGAGCACGCGGCCGGACCGATCGAGGACGCCGCCTGGGAGGGGCTGCTCGGCAACCTCCACCACCTCCAGGGCGACCTCCAGGACCCGGCCACCTACCGCGCCGTCGCCGACCGCCTCCGCGAGCTCGACGCGGCCCACAAGACCGGCGGCAACGCCCTCTTCTACCTCGCCGTGCCGCCGAGCCTCTTCGTCCCCACCCTCCGGCGGCTGGGCGAAGCGGGCCTCCTCGCCGAGCGCGACGGTTGGCGGCGGGTGGTGATCGAAAAGCCCTTCGGCCGCGACTCCGCAAGCGCCGTGGCGCTCAACGCCGCGATCCGCGAGGTGCTCGCCGAGCCGCAGGTCTACCGCATCGACCACTACCTGGGCAAGGAGACGGTCCAGAACCTCCTCGTCTTCCGCTTCGCCAACGGCATCTTCGAGCCGATCTGGAACCGGCGCTACGTCGATCACGTGCAAATCACCGTCGCCGAGGAGCTGGGGGTCGAGCGGCGCGGCCGCTACTACGAGGAGGCCGGGGCGCTGCGCGACATGGTGCCCAACCACCTCTTCCAGCTCCTCTCGATCACCGCCATGGAGCCGCCGATCTCCTTCGAAGCCGACGCGGTGAACGACGAGAAGGTGAAGATCCTCAAGGCCATCCCGCCGCTGGCGCCCGAGGAGGTCTTCCGTTGCACGGTGCGCGGCCAGTACGGGCCGGGCGCGCTCGACGGCAAGCCGGTGCCCGGCTACCGGCAGGAGCCGGACGTGGCGCCCGACTCGCCGACGCCGACCTTCGTCGCGCTCAAGCTCGGGATCGACAACTGGCGGTGGGCCGGCGTGCCCTTCTACCTGCGCACCGGCAAGCGCCTCCCCCGCCGCGTCACCGAGATCGCCATCGAGTTCAAGCGCGCGCCCTTCGAGCTCTTCCGCGGCACCTCGGTCGAGCGGCTGCGCGCCAACCTGCTGGTCGTGCGCATCCAGCCGGACGAGGGGATCGCGCTGCGCTTCGGCGCCAAGCTCCCCGGTCCCGAGGTGCGGCTCGGCAACGTGCAGATGGAGTTCTGCTACTCGGACTACTTCGGGACCGAGCCCGCGACCGGCTACGAGACGCTGCTCTACGACTGCATGACCGGCGACCGCACGCTCTTCCAGCGCGCCGACATGGTGGAGGTGGCCTGGAGCATCCTGACGCCGGTGCTCGACGTCTGGGAGGCGCTGCCGCCGCGCGACTTCCCCGACTACCCCGCCGGCTCCTGGGGGCCGCCGGAGGCGGACGAGCTGATGGCGCGCGACCGGCGGAAGTGGCGGATGTGGGAGCCGAAGGCATAGCGGGCGCGCTGCGGGTCGCCGCCGACGCCGAGGAGGCGGCGCGGGCGGCGGCCGGGGAGATCGTCGCGCGGGCGGCGGCGGCGGTCGCGGCGCGCGGCTCCTTCTCCTGGGTGCTCTCGGGGGGGAGCACGCCCCGGCGGCTGTTCGAGCTGCTGGCCGAGGAGCCCGCGTTGCGCGGCGCCTTTCCCTGGGAGCGGACGCGGTTCTTCTGGGGCGACGAGCGCTACGTGCCGCCCGATCACCCCGAGAGCAACGTCGGGATGAGCTGGAAGGCGATGCTCTCGCGGGTGCCGGCGCCGCCCGAGAACCTTCACCGCTGGCGGACCGAGCTGCCGCCCGAGGAAGCGGCGGCGGCCTACGAGGCGACGCTGCGCGAGGTCTTCGGCCTCGCGGCCGGCGAGTGCCCGCGCTTCGACCTCGTGCTCATGGGGCTGGGCGAAGACGGGCACACGGCGTCGCTCTTCCCGGGGAGCGCCGCGCTCGCGGAGCGGGAGCGGCTGGCGGTGGCGGTCTGGGTCGAGAAGCTCGCCGCCTGGCGGCTCACCCTCACGGTGCCGGTCTTCAACCGGGCGCGCTGCTTCCTCTTCCTGGTGGCGGGCGCGGCAAAGGCCGAGGCCCTGCGCGCCGCCCGGGCGCCGGAAGGCGACCCCAAACGCACCCCGGCGCGGCTCATTCGCCCGACCGACGGCGAGCTTCTCTGGATCGCCGACCGCGCGGCGGTCGCCCCGCCGCCGGCCGCGGGCTAGAATGCCGGCGAACTTCCCTCAGGAGCCCTTCATGCCCAAGCCGTCGCGCTATTTCGCCGCCCTCGCTCTCGCCGCTTTCGCGCTCGCCGCCGTTCCGCTCTTCGCCCAGGACACGCCCGCGGCGCCGCCGGCGGCCCCGGCCGCCCCGCCCGACCTCAAGGCACCCTACCTCCGCAACTGGGACGACGTCACCGGCAAGCTCGTCGCGCTGGCCGAGGCCGTGCCGGCCGAGAAGTACGCCTGGCGCCCGGCCGAGGGGGTGCGCTCGGTCTCCGAGGTCTACATGCACGTCGCCGGCGCCAACTTCTTCCTGCCCTCGGGTCTCGGCGCCGAGCTCCCTCCCGGCCTCTCGCGCGAGATGGAGAAGGAGACCGACAAGGCGAAGGTCGTCGCGGCGCTCAAGGACTCGATCGCCCACGCCCGCAAGGCGGCCGAGGGCGCGGACCCGGCGACGCTCGGCCAGGAGGTGGAGCTCTTCGGGCGCAAGATGACGCGCGCCGACGTGCTGCTCGTCCTCCTCTCGCACGCCCACGAGCACCTCGGCCAGGCGATCGCCTACGCGCGGAGCAACGGCGTCGTGCCCCCCTGGAGCCGCGCCGAGCCGTAGCCGGGCGCCGCTCCGGCCCGTGCCCGCCGGCCCCTTCAGCTATCGCGCGGACGTCCGCCGCGTCCTGCTCGACCACGGCGTCGCGCCGCGGCCGACAACCGACCCGGCGCAGGTGCGCGAGCTGCTCTCGGCGCTCTACGTCTGGGAGATCCGCGAGCTGCGCATCAGGCGGCTCGAGCTCGAGCGGGCGCTCGGGCCGCAGCCGCTCGCCGCCTACGCCCGCCAGCTCGCCGCGCTGAGGGAGCGCTACGCGCTGCTCGGGCTGCCGCTCGAGCACTGGACCGAGCGGTAGGATCGCGCGCCGTGCCGCGCCCCGAGGACACCGCCGCCGTCCGCGCCTGGCTCTTCGACCTCCAGGACCGCATCTGCGCCGCGCTGGAGGCTGAGGACGGCGGCGGGCGGTTCGCCGAGGACCTGTGGGAGCGGGTGGAGGGGGGCGGCGGCCGGACGCGGGTCCTCGCCGAGGGGGGCGTCTTCGAGAAGGCGGGCGTCAACGTCTCGAACGTCCACGGCGCCGCCCTCCCCGCCGCCGCCACCGCGCAGCGCCCGCAGCTCGCCGGGCGGAGCTTCCGCGCCCTCGGGCTCTCGCTCGTCCTCCACCCGCGCAACCCCTACGTCCCGACGGCCCACGCCAACGTCCGCTGCCTCCTCGCCGAGAAGCCGGACGAGCCGGCGGTCTGGTGGTTCGGCGGCGGCTTCGACCTGACGCCCTACTACGGCTTCGAGGAGGACGCCGCGCACTGGCACCGCACGGCGCGCGACCTGTGCGCGCCCTTCGGGCCGGAGGTCTACCCGCGATTCAAGCGCTGGTGTGACGAGTACTTCCTCCTCCGCCACCGCGGCGAGCCGCGCGGCATCGGCGGCCTCTTCTTCGACGACCTCGACACCTGGGGGTTCGAGCGCTGCTTCGCCTTCGCGCGCGCCGTCGGCGAGGGCTTCCTCGCCGCCTACCTGCCGATCCTGCGCCGGCGGCGCGACACCCCGTGGGGGGAGCGGGAGCGCGACTTCCAGCTCTACCGCCGCGGGCGCTACGTCGAGTTCAACCTGCTCCACGACCGCGGGACGCTCTTCGGGCTGCAATCGGGGGGACGGACGGAGTCGATCCTCATGTCGCTGCCGCCGCTCGTGCGCTGGCGCTACGACTGGCGGCCCGAGCCGGGGACGCCCGAGGCGCGGCTTTACGAGGTGTTCTTGAAGCCGAGAGACTGGGCGGAGGAGCCTACGAAGCGCCCTTTCCGGAAAGGACGACCGGGATCGTCTTGAGCAGGATCTTGAGGTCGAGCAGCGGCGTCCAGGAGTCGATGTACTGCAGGTCGAGCTCGATCCAGCGGTCGAAGTCGAGGTTGTTGCGCCCGCTGATCTGCCAGAGGCAGGTCAGGCCGGGCTTCATCGCCAGCCGCCGCCGCTGCCAGCGCTGGTAGCGCGCCACCTCCTCGGGGATCGGCGGCCGCGGCCCCACCAGGCTCATGTCGCCGCGCAGCACGTTCCAGAGCTGCGGCAGCTCGTCGAGGCTGAACTTGCGCAGGAAGCGGCCGAAGGCGGTGACCCGGGGGTCGCTGCGCAGCTTGAAGACCGGGCCGTTCATCTCGTTGAGGTGCAGCAGCTCGCGCCGCCGCTCCTCGGCGCCCTCGACCATCGTGCGGAACTTGTAGAGGGTGAAGGAGCGGCCGTTGAGGCCGCAGCGGGTCTGGCGGAAGAGGACGTTGCCCCCCGACGTCAGCTTGATGACGACGGCGATCGCCAGCACCATCGGCGCGGCGAGCGCCAGGATGAGCGCGGAGACGGCCACGTCGAGGGCGCGCTTGCCCATGAGCTGGAGGACGCCGGTCGGGGTGGTCGAGAAGGAGAGGAGCGGCATGCCGTCCAGCTCCTCGAGCTCCATCCGCGCCCGCGCGTTGGGGAAGAGGTTCATGGCGAAGCGGGTACGGATGCCCTGCTCCTGGAGCGAGAGGAAGAGGTCCTCGAGGCGGTCGAGGTCGCGGCGGTTGACCGCGAAGATGACGTCGTCGACGACGTGCTGCTCGACGATGCGCGGGATGTCGTCGAGGTCGCCCAGGACCGCGAAGCGGTTGCGCCAGGAATCCCCCGGCGGCGGGCCGTTGCCGACGAAGCCGAGGACGCGGAAGCCCCAGAAGCGGTGCGACTGGATGGACTCGGCGATCTCGAGCGCGGTCTCGTTGGTGCCGACGATGAGGACGGTGCGGTAGTTGAGGCCGCGGAAGCGGACGTAGCGCGAGGTGAGGCGGATCGCCAGCTTCTCGGTGAGCAGGAAGAGGCAGGAGAAGACGGCGAAGAGGAGGACCCAGAAGCGGCTGATGCGGTCGCCGAGGAGCTGCTCGTCGAAGCGGCCGACGTAGAGGCTCAGGGTGAAGAGGGCGGCGCCGAGGACGCAGACGCGGATGATGGCCAGGGCCTCGTCGAGGAGGGGGACGGTGCGGTGGGAGCGGTAGCGGCCCGAGGAGAGCAGGAGGACGCCCCAGATGCCCAGGGCCAGGGGGAGGAGGGTCAGGTACTCGGCGAGGGGGTAGAGGCGGCTGGGGAAGGTGCCGGGGGCCAGGTACGGCAGGGAGGTGCTGCGCAGGAGCCAGGAAAGCAGGAAGGCGGCGGCGATTAGGGAAAGGTCGAGCAGGAAGATGCCGACCGTCAGGATCCGGGCTCGCTCTTTGAGCATGAAAGTGAAATCAGGGACCTACTGTCGCCACTCCCACTGTATTGATTCTAACGTATTTGTCGGGGTGGGCGTTTGGGTGGCGAAAGAGAGAGAGAGAACCCACCGCGGGGGCGCGGGGGTGCTCCGCCGGGGACCGGCGCGCGCTTTGAGGACTTCCGAGGGTGGCGCGCGCCTGCGCTTTCGCTGCGCGCGGGGGCGGTTGAGGACTGCAGAGGGTGTTGCCGGCGCTTGCGAAGAGCTCCCCGGCGGAGCACCCCCGCGCCCCCGCTACCGTGGTGCCTTAAGCGCGAAGCCTTGTCATCCCGAGCGAAGCGAGGGATCTGGGCGGTGGGCCAGGCGGCGGAATAGCTCGACGTACTGGTCAGTGACGCGGTCCCAGTTGTAGAGGGCGGCGGCTCGGGTGGCGGCGCTCTCGCCGAGGGCGCGGGCGGTGGGGGGGTCGGTGCGGACGCGGTCGAGGGCGGTTGTGAGGGTGGCGGGGGCTTGGGCTTGAAAGTAGAGGGCGGGCTCGCCGGCGACTTCTCGGTTCTCGGGCGTGTCGTTGACTAGGACGCAGTTGCCGTAGCCCATGGCTTCGACTAGGGCGGGGTGGGTGCCGCCGACTTCGGTGGCGTGGATGTAGGCGTGGGCGTTCGTGAGGAGCTCGCGGTAGCCGTCGCCGTAGATGGGGCCGGGGAAGAGGATGCGGGGGTCGGCGTGCTCGGTGAAGGAGCGGATGAAGGGGGCGGCGTAGGGGGCGCCGCCGACCATGACGAGGGGGAGGTCGCCGCCGGCGGCGCGGTAGGCCTCTGCGACCTTGTCGGGGTTGTTCTCGGGCTCGAAGCGGCTGACGTAGAGGAAGTAGCCGCGCGGGCGGAGGCCGAGGCGGGCGAGGACGCCTTCCTCGGCCGGGGGGCGCGGGTCGACGCCGTAGGCGATGGGGACCGAGTCGGCGCCGTAGCGGTCGAGGTAGTGGCGGCGGATGACCTCGGCGTCGGTGACCAGGGCGTCGGGCAGGACGCAGGCGAGGCGCTCGGAGGCGGCGTAGACGAAGCGGCCGAGCGGGCCCCACTTGGCGCGCCGCTTCTCGATGCCGTCCACGTGGAGGGCGACGGGCACGCCGCCGAGGCGGAGGAGCGGCACGAAGAGGGCGTTGGCGGAGTTGACGAGGAGCGCGGCGTCGTAGCCGCGCCCGGCGGCGTGGAGGCAGGAGAGGAGGGTGTGGACCGGCGTGTCGAGGTGCTTGGTGCGCACGGTCGGGAGGACGACGAGCGCGGCGCCGCGGTAGCGGGTGAGGCCGGGCGGGGTGGCGTGCGACCGGCAGTACACGGTGACCTCGAAGCCGCGCGCGGCGAGGCGCGCGGCCAGCTCCTCCATCAGCGTCTCGTAGCCGCCGTAGCGCGCGGGGATGCCGCGGCTGCCGAGGAGGGCGACGCGCAGGGGCCGCTCGCCCGTCACAGCGGCTCTCCCGCGCGCAGGAACCAGCGGTCGATCGCCCGCGGCGGCACCCGGCGCCGGGCGCGGATGGCGCGCCGCCTCGCCATGAGCTCTCGCCGGTGGCGCCAGAGCCAGCCGTAGGCGGGCAGCGAGGAGCGCTCGCGGAGGAGGACGTAGCCGAGGGCGAGGAGGTCGCGCGCCAGAGTGAAGGGCAGGGTCCAGAGGAAGTTGCCGGCGGTCTGGTGGTAGAGGCGGAGGAGGTAGCGGTTCTTGAGCGAGTGGAAGTTGACGGCCGGCGGCAGCGCGGCGCGCCGCTCGGGGAGGACCCGCCGCCGGTGCTCGGCCGCGGCCGCCGGCTCGTAGAGCACCTCCCAGCCGCGCTCGCGCAGGCGGAAGCAGAGCTCGGCGTCCTCGCGGAAGGAGTGGAAGCGCGGGTCGAAGACCTCGCCGTCCACCGCCGCGTCGAGGAGCGCCTCGCGGCGGAAGAGCGAGGCGGCGCCGGTGGCGCCAAAGACGCGCTCGGGGAGGGAGTACTGGCCGCCGTCAGGCTCGCCGGAGCCGCGGTCGAAGTGGCGCCAGGCCGGGGAGAGGCGCATCCCGCAGGCGTCGAGGCGCGGTCCTTCGTTCCCGGCGCGGAGGAGGCGGCCGGCGACGGCGCCGGCGCGGGCGCCGCCGGCGAGCGGCGCTTCGAGGCGCGCCAGGAGGCGGGTCACGAACGGCGGCTGCGGGCGGGCGTCGGCGTTGAGCGTGAGGACGAAGGGGGCGGTCGTGCGCGCGAGGGCCTCGTTCATGCCGCCGGCGAAGCCGCGGTTGTCGGCGAGCTGAACGGCGGTGAGCGGAATGCCGGTCGGCGCCGCCGCGCGCGCCCGCTCGAGACTGCCGTCGCGGCTGGCGCAATCGACGACCACCAGCTCCAGCGGCCGGTGGTCGAGGGCGCCGACGGCGGCGAGGCAGGCGGGGAGGTCGTCCCTGGAGTTGTGGGTGACGATGCAGACCGCGACGAGAGCTGTCATTCCGAGCGAGAGCGAGGGATCTGGGGGAAGGGTGGCGCGAAATCGCTCACGCTCGGGATGACAAGACCACTCCGCCGCCCACGCCTGAGGCCGGCGCCAGCCGCTGAGCGCGCCGGCGGCGACGCCGAGGAGGCCCCGCGCGGCCTCCCGGCGGGTCGCCGCGCGGCGCGGCTTGCGCAGCGGCAGCAAAGCGATCCGCAGCGCCATGCCGAGCGGCAGCGCGGCGCGCGCCGCCGCCGCCCAGCCGCGGCCGTGGTGCTTGGCGAGGTAGCGCACGAGGTTGCGGTTGTAGATCCAGAGGAAGGGGCCGTAGCCCAGGCGCGGCACGGTGCCGGCGAGGTGGTGGCGGAAGCGCGCGGCCGGCCAGTAGAGGATCGGCAGGCCGGCGGCGCGCAGGCGGCGGGCGAGGTCCACGTCCTCGAACCAGGCGGGGTGAAATCCCGGGTCGAGCCCGCTGGCCGCGGCGAGCGCCTCGCGCCGCAGCGCCAGCGCCGCCGCCGCCGGCTGCTCGACCGGGGTGCCGGCCGGCGGCTCGCGGCGCTCGCCGGTCGGCGGCGGCACGAGGAAGACCTGGAGGAAGACCTCGCGGGCGGAGGGGAGGCGGCGGAGCTGCCAGGCGTGCTGGGCGGCGCCGTCCGGGCCGGCGAGGCGCGGCGCGAGGCCGGCGGCCTCCGGGTGGGCGGCGAAGCCGTCGAGCAGCGCCTCCAGGGCCCCCGGCTCGGGCACCGCGTCCGGGTTGAGCAGCAGCACGAGCGGCGCGCGGGCGGCCGCGATCCCGGCGTTGGCGCCGCCGGCAAAGCCGAGGTTGCGGCCGGGGACGAGGAGGCGCGCCGGCGGCGCGGCCGCGAGCGGCGGCTCCGAGCCGTTGTCCACGACGATCAGCTCGAAGCGCGGGTCGCGCGGCCAGGCGGCCAGCAGCTCGGCGAGGTGCTCTTCGTTGCGCCAGTGGACGACGACGCCGCTGAGGAGGGGCTCCGTCACTCGCCAGAGCGTACCCGCAGCCGCTCGACCTCGGCGAGCGGCGGCGCCGGGCGGCCGCGGCGGGCGAAGGCGGGGAGGCGCCGGGCGGCGCGCAGCCAGCCGGCCGGGATGCCGGCGAGGCGCGGCAGGTCGGCAGCGAGGGCGGCGCGCAGCAGGTCGAGGGCGTCGCGGGCGAGGAGCGCCGGCAGGCGCCGCCAGTAGCCGCCGCCGAGGAGGCGGGCGAGCACCAGGTGGCGGTTGCCGTAGACGGCCGTCCAGCGGCGGCGGGCCGGTCCGGCGCCCCGCGCGCCGGTCGCCGAGCCCGCGTGGCGCGCCCGCGCCGCCGGCACCGAGAGGGCGGTCCAGCCGGCGGCGCGCAGCCGGGAGGCGAGGTCGGCGTCCTCGTACCAGGAGCCGAGCCGCGCGTCGAAGAGGTCGCCGCCTGGAAGCGCAACCGCGGCGAGCGCCGCGCGGCGGTAGACCGCCGCGGTGGCCGAGACGCCGAAGACCTCGCGCGGCACAGCGTCCGCCGGCGGCGGGGGCTCGCCATGGCCGAGCTGGACGGCCTGCCAGCGCCGGTTCCAGGTGAGAGACCAGCCGTCGGCGACGGCGGGGTCGTCGAGCCGCAGGTTGACGCCCTGTGCCGCCGCGGCTCCGGGCTGACGAGTGAGAGCGGCGATCAGCGCGGCGGCCCAGCCGGGCTCGACGACGGCGTCGTCGTTGACCGTGGCGAGCCACTCCACGGCGGCGTCCGCCGCTTGCAGCCCGAGGTTGGTGCCGCCCGCGAAGCCGAGGTTGCGCTCCGGACGGAGCACCCGATCGGCGAGGCCGGCGACCTGCCCGACACCCGACGCGCTCTGGTCCACGAGGACGACTTCGACGGCGACTCCCTCCTGTGCGCGGAGCGCGGCCAAGCACTCCGCGAGGTAAGGGCTGGCGCCGACTGTGGGGACGACCGCCACGAGGGCGCCGGAGGCAGGTTTCCCCCGCCCAGATCCTTCGCTTCGCTCAGGATGACAAGGCACCATGGGCGCAGCCTACTTAGTCATCCCACGCCAGCACGGCGCGGTCGAGCAGCACGCCGTTGAGCGGCCCGCGGGGGTGCGGACCGAATGCTTCGAGCACCAGGGGCTCGCCGGCCGGCCAGGCGAAGGGGCCGAGCTCGACCCTCTCCCACACCCGCGCCCGCTGCGGCCGCCAGGTGGCGAGGTGGGCGCTCCCCGCCCGCACGTCGAGCGCGAAGGGGACCGGCTGGTTGCGGATGAACTCCAGCTCGAGAACGATGCCCACCCGCCTGCCGCCGGGAGCCACCGGCGTCTCGAGGCGCTCCGTCACCCGCAGCGCCCAGCCGCCGCGGAAACGGGTCCGCTCGACGACCCAGCGGTCGGGGTGGAGATGGCCCCCGCTCTTCACCACCTGCGGGTCCTCGAACTCGACCGTGCGCGTCGGGAGGCGCGCGGCGAGGAGGGGGAGAGCCGCGGCGGCGAGGAGGAGCGCGGTCACCCCAGCGGCGCCGGCGAGCCGCCGCATCGTGCGCCGCCCCGGCCAGGCCCAGAGTGTCGGCACCACGGCCGCCGCCGCGAGCGGCCAGAGCCAGGTGGCCGGGCGCGGCCGCACCGAGCTGGGGAAGAGGCGCGCCACGTCGGCGCCGAGCCGCTCGCCGAGGTGGTCGAGCAGGTAGGTGCGGCCGTGCGCGAAGTTGTAGGTCCAGCCGGGGACGGCGATCCAGAGGAGCGCCAGCACCAGGGTCAGCGC
>DASWHY010000106.1:0-2910 GCA_036397955.1 Thermoanaerobaculia bacterium
CCGCTTCCTGCGCGCCGCGGTGATGGAGGCGCTGCGCCAGGACTACGTGCGCACCGCCCGCGCCAAGGGCGTGAGCTTCACCCGCGTCGTGCTCGGCCACGCCCTCCGCAACGCGATGATCCCAGTGGTCACCATCCTGGCGCTCAACTTCGGCGCGCTCTTCTCCGGCGCCCTCATCACCGAGACCATGTTCGGCTGGCTCGGCATGGGCAAGACCATCTACGACGCCATCCTCGGCAACGACTTCAACCTGACGCTGGTCGGCCTCCTGTTCGCGACGCTCACGACGCTGCTCGCCAACCTGCTGGCGGATCTCTGCTACGCCTGGCTCGACCCGCGGATCTCCTACCGATGAGCCATACGATATGAGCCTGGGCCCGGACATGCCGCTCGCCGCCGAGGCGGCCTACGCGCAAGGCCCGCCGCTCTCGGTGCGGGCGCTCTTGTGGCGCCGGTTCCTCCACCACCGCCTGGCGCTGGCGAGCCTCATCGGCCTGGGGCTGCTGGCGGCGGTCACCCTCGCCGCGCCCCTCCTCGCGGCGGCGCTCGGCCTCGACGCCAACCGGGTCGACCTGCTCGCCCGCTTCGCCCCGCCCTCGGCGGCCCATCCGCTCGGCACCGACGAGCTGGGGCGCGACCTGCTGCTGCGCCTGCTCTACGGCGGGCAGGTCTCGCTGGCGGTCGGCCTCGCCGCGGCGCTCGGCGCGGCCGTCATCGGCACCGCCCTGGGGCTCGTCGCCGGCTACTACGGCGGCAGCCTCGACGCCTTGCTCATGCGGCTCGCCGATTCGGTGATCGCGCTGCCGCTCTTGCCGCTCCTCATCGTGCTGGCCGCGGTCGACCTCGCCAAGCTCGGCCTGCCGGCGGGCCTCGCCACCTCGGAGAACGTGAGCCTCTACCGCATCGTGGTGCTGATCGCGCTGGTCGGCTGGACCACCGTCGCGCGCCTGGTGCGCGGCGCCACCCTCTCCATGCGGGCGCGGGAGTTCGTGCTGGCCGCCGAGGCGCTCGGCGCCGGCGCGCCGCGGGTCATGCTGGTCCACATCCTGCCGAACGTGGTCTCGCCGATCATCGTCGCGACCACGCTCTCGGTCGGCAACATCATCCTGCTGGAGTCGGTCCTGAGCTTCCTCGGCCTCGGCATCCAGCCGCCGATCCCGAGCTGGGGCAACATGCTGACCGGCGCCCAGGAGCTGATCTGGACCGCCCCGGCGCTCGCCGTCTGGCCGGGGGCGCTCATCTTCGTCACGGTGATCGCCTTCAACTTCCTCGGCGACGGCCTGCAGGACGCGCTCGACCCCAAAGCCGTGACGTGAGGCGGTAACGTGAGGCCGTGACGTGAGGCGGTAACGTGAGGCCGTGACATAATGGTGCTGGAACTGGCACGGGCGACTGCAGGACGGGGGATCGGATGAACGTTCAGGTGCGCCGCGCCCACGTCGACGAGGCTCCGGTCGTCGCGGTCCTGGTGGCGCGGCTGCTCGCCGAGCTGGGCCGGGCGGAGGTCGACGCCCGCGCGCTGCTCGAGACCACCCGCAAGCTGCTCGCCGCCGGCGACGTGGCGGCGCTGCTGGTGCTGGTCGACGAGCGGCCGGCCGGCGTCCTCACCCTCAACCAGTGCGCCGCCATCTACGCCGGCGGCCGGTTCGGCGAGATCTGCGAGCTCTACGTCGGGCCCGACGACCGCTCGGCCGGCCTCGGGCGGCGCCTGATCGAGGCGGCGGTCGCCCATGCCCGCAAGGCCGGCTGGACCCGCCTCGAGGTCGGCGCCCCCGACCTGCCGCGCTGGCAGCGCACCGCGGCGTTCTACCAGGCCAACGGCTTCACTCTGGTCGGCCCCCGCCTCAAGCGGCAGATCGACCCGGCGGCGGACTGAGCCGTGGCGCGCGCGGCCGCTTCGATGGACGTGGTGGACGTGGTGGACGTGGTGATCGTGGGCGGCGGGGTGATCGGCTCGGCCGTCGCCTATTTCCTCACCGCCGATGCCGGCTTCGTCGGCACGGTCGCGGTGATCGAGCGGGACCCGAGCTACGCCCATTGCGCCACCACGCGCTCGTGGGGCGGCGTCCGCCAGCAGTTCTCGACGCCCGAGAACGTGCGCCTGTCGCTCGCCTCCCTCGCCTTCTTCCGCCGGGCCAAGGAGCTGCTGGCGGTCGACGGCGAGGGCCCGGACCTCGCCTTCAGGGAGCGAGGCTATCTGTTCCTCGCCAGCCCCGCCGGCCTGCCGGTGCTGCGGGCGAACCACGATTTGCAGTGCGCGCTGGGGGCGGAGGTCGCCCTCCTCGACCGGGCGGAGCTGGCGGCGCGGTTTCCCTGGCTGTCGCTCGACGGCGTCGCCGCCGCCGGCTTCGGCCTCAGCGGCGAAGGCTGGCTCGACCCCAGCGCCCTGCTCAACGGCTTCCGCCGCAAGGCCCAGGCCCAGGGTGCGCGCTATTTGCAGGACGAGGTGGTCGCGATCGCCCGCGAGGGTTCGGCCGTCCGGTCGGTCGCCCTCGCCGGCGGCAAGACTATCGCCTGCGGCCACCTGGTGAACGCCGCCGGCCCGCAGGCCGGCCGGGTGGCCGCGCTGGCCGGCATCGCCCTGCCCGTCGGCCCGCGCAGGCGCATGACCTACGTGTTCGACTGCCGCGCCCAGCTGCCGGCCATGCCCCTCGTCATCGACACGACCGGCATGGCCTTCCGCCCCGAAGGCGACCGGTTCATCGCCATCCTCTCGCCGCCGCCCGAGGACGATCCCGAGAGCGACGACCTCGCCGAGGACTACGGCCAATTCGAGCAGGTGATCTGGCCGGCCTTGGCGGCCCGCGTGCCGGCGTTCGAGGCGATCAAGCTGACCGGCGCCTGGGCCGGCCTCTACGACTACAACAGCCTCGACCGGAACGCGGTGATCGGCCCGCACCCGGAGGTCGC
>DASWHY010000107.1:0-4957 GCA_036397955.1 Thermoanaerobaculia bacterium
CCCGGCTTCCGCAGCCGCGAGATCGCGGTCGAGGTCACCGGCGGCGCCGAGCGCGAGCGGGAGCGGATCGAGGTGCGGCTGGCGCGGGAGGGCGGATGAGGCGCGCCGCCGCGCCGGCCGCCGAGCTGGAAGTCCTCCACGGTCTCCCCGGGCACATCGCCGTCGAGCGCCTGGACAACGGGCTGACCGTCTGCCTGCTCGAGAACCGGCAGGCGCCGCTCGTCACCACCGCCCTCTGGTACCGCGCCGGTACCCGCGACGAGGCGCCGGGGCTGGGCGGCACCGCCCACTTCCTCGAGCACATGATGTTCAAGGGCAGCCCGCGCTACGGCCCGGGCGAGATCGACCGCCGCACCCAGGCCCTCGGCGGCGCCAACAACGCCTTCACCAGCCACGACGCCACCGCCTATTACTTCAACTTCGCCGCCGACCGCTGGGGCGAGGCGCTGGCGATCGAGGCCGACCGCATGGCCGCCCTCCTCCTCGACCCCGACGAGGTGGCGAGCGAGCGGCAGGTGATCCTCGAAGAGATCGCCATGTACGACAGCGAGCCCTGGGACGCGCTGGAGATGGCGGTGCAGCCGCGGCTCTTCGGCGGCCACCCCTACGGCCGGCCGGTGTTGGGCACGGCGGACGAGCTGCGCGCGATCGGCCGCGAGGAGCTGGCCGCCTTCCACGCCCGCTGCTACCGGCCGGACAACGCCGTGCTGGTGGTGGCCGGCGACCTCGGCGCGGACGCCCTGGGCACGGTCGAGCGGGCGCTCGGCGGCGTCCCCGCCGGCGGCCACGGCCGCGCGCCGGTGACCGAGCCCGGCTACCCGGCCGGGCTCGACCGGCTGGAGCGGCGGAAGGGCGAGGTGTCGCGCCTCCTCCTCTCCCTCCCCGCGCCGCCCGGGGGCCACCCCGACCACGCGCCGCTCCGCCTCCTCGTCTCGCTCCTCGGCGCCGGCCGTACCAGCCGCCTCCAGCGCGCCCTGGTCGACGAGGGGCAGCTTTGCGTTTGGGTCTCGGCCGACCTCTCGGAGAACCAGGGGTCGGGGCAGATCGCCTTCGGCGCCGAGGTCGTGCCCGGCGCCGAGCCGGCGGCGGCGGAGGCCGAGCTGCTGCGCCAGCTCGCCCTCCTCGCCGGCGAGCCGCCGGGCGCCGAGGAGCTGGCGCGGGCCAAGCAAGTGGCGCTCGCCGATTGGGTCTTCGGCCACGAGCGGGTGCACCAGCAGGCGCTGGCCGCCGGCTTCGCGCTCGCCCTCTTCGACCTCGAGCACCTCGAGCGCGAGCTGGAGCGGCTGAGCGCCGTCGGCCCCGAGCGGCTGCTCGACGTGGCCGACCGCTACCTCCGCCCCGAGCGCGGCGGCGTGCTCGGCTGGTCGCTCCCGAGGTCGGCGGCGTGAGCGGCGGCCGGGTCAGCGACGAGCGGGCGGCGGCGGCTGAAGTCGTCGCAGCCGAGGCCGAGCGGCCGCCCGCCCCCGCGCTCCACGCCGCCGAGCGGCTGGGGCTGCGCGTCAAGCGGGTGGAGGGGGCGCCGGTCGTCGCGGTGCGGGTCTGGCTGCGGTCGGGGGCGCGCGTCGAGCACGTCCCCGGCCAGGCCCTGATCACCGGCCGGATGCTCGCCGAGGGCACCCGCCGGCGCGACTGGCGCCAAATCGCCGACGAGGCCGAGGCGCGCGGCATGATCGTGGCGAGCTTCGGCGGCTTCGAGCTGCACGGGGTGTCGATCGACGCCCTGGCGCAGGACTGGGAGCTGGCCCTGGAGTGGGCGGCGGAGCTGCTGCTCGAGCCCTCCTTCCCCGAGGACCGCACCGCCTGGCTGGCGCGGCAGGCGGCGGCCGAGCTGGAGAGCCTGGCCGACCAGCCGGAGGTCAAGACCGCCTGGGGTTTCAACGAGCAGCTCTACGCGCCGCACCCGCGCAGCCGCCCGGTGCAGGGGGACGCGGCGAGCCTCCTCGCGCTCACCCCCGCCGACCTCGCCGCCTTCCACCGCCACGCCCTGGGCGGGCGCCTGGTGCTGACCGTCGCCGGGCGGCTGGACCGCGACGCCGTCGAGCGGCGGGCGCGCGAGCTCTTCGCCGACCTGCCCGCCGCCTCCGCGCCCTGGCCGGAGCCGCCGGCGCCGGACGGCCGCGCCGCGCCGCGCCGGGTGGTGGCCGTCGAGGCGGAGGAGCAGGTGCACCTCTACATGGGCCACCTCACCGTGCCGCGCCGGCACCCGGACTACGCCGCGCTGGAGCTGCTGGCGGTGGTCCTCGGCTCGGGCTCCGGGCTCACCGGCCGCATCCCCACCCGCATCCGCGAGCGCGAGGGGCTGGCCTACAGCGCCCACGCCCAGATCCTCGCCGGCGCCGGCCTCGACCCCGGGCGGCTGGTGGCCTACGTCGGGACTTCGCCGGCCCACGCCGCACGGGCCGAGCAGGGGATCGTCGAGGAGCTGCGCCGGCTGGTCGAGGAGGGGATCGAAGAGAGCGAGCTTCAGGAGGCGCGGGCCTACCTGCTCGGGCGCGAGCCCTTCCGTCGCGAGACCGCGCGGCAGTGGGCCGACCTGATGGCCGAGGCCGAGCACTACGAGCTGCCGCTGGAGGACGCCGCGTGGCGCGCCGCGCGCCTGGCGGAGCTGGACCGCCCGTCGGTGGAGGCGGCCGCGCGCCGCCACCTCCGCCCGGACGAGCTGAAGGTGACCCTGGGACTGCCGGAAGGAGACGCCGGATGACGACGACGAGCCGACGTGCGGCGGCGCTCCTGCTCCTCGCGGCCGCCGCCCTGCCGGCCGGCGCCGCGGAGCCGTACACCCTCGCCGATCTTCAGTGGATGGCCGGGCGCTGGGCCGCCACCGTCGACGGCATGGCGGGCGAAGAGACCTGGCACGCGCCGCTCGGCGAGACGATGACCGGCACCTTCGCCCTGGTGCGCGAGGGGCAGCCGGTCTTCTACGAGATGATGGCGATCGAAGTGGACAGGACGGGTCCGGTGCTGCTGCTGCGGCAGTTCGGGGCCGGGCTCGCCGACGCGCGGCCGGACGTCCTCCGCTTCCCGCTCGTCCGCCTCGAGGTCGGCGACGACGTCCGGGAGGCGGCCTTCGAGGGGCCGGACGGCGAGGGCTCCGCGCGGCTCACCTACCGGCGGAAGAAGGACGAGATGACGGTCGTCCTCGACAAGACGAAGAGCGGCAAGAGCGAGAGCCGCACCTTCGAGTTCCGGCTGCGGCGCGACTAGCTCGCCGGGGCCACCTTATAAAGGTGCACCCTGCCGTCACCACCCAACAAGAAGGCCTCTCCGGCCTCGGCCGGAAGGTGAACGAGCGATGTGCCACGCCCGGCGAGAATCTCCTGATATCTGAGGCCCCCCCGAGAGTCATACAGATAGAGGATCGAACGGTCCCAGAGGTCGAAATCCACGACCACCGCCAAGCCAGCGCGGGCGTCTCCCGGCAGGACGACGGGTAGTCCGCGGGCCTCGCCCAACTCTCCCGTCTGCGGCGCGTCGAATCGCCTCACCAGCACGCCCCGTGAGGTGTGAAGCCAGATCGCATCATCCTCCGCGGAAAGAAGATGATTCTGGCCGGCGCGATCCGGCCAGGGGCAAAGAGAAAAATCGGAGAAGTAGGCCCGCGGCCGCGTGCAGGCGACGAGCTTTCCTCCCGCGCTCCGGATCTTGATCTCGCCGCGGGCATTGCTGTGGACGATCTCGCCTCCTGTGCCGTCGGGCTTGGGAACGATCTCGACGTGCCAGACGTTGCCGTCGCTCTCTTTCCAAACGGGTTTCGCGGACCGGTTGATCCGGCGGACTCCCCCGTCGCCGTTGAATCCGGCGACGAAGTCCAGCATCCCGTCGCCGTCCAGATGCCCGGCGGCGATGCCGTTGACGCTGGGGCGGCCTCCATACGTCCAGATGACCTGGCCCTCGTGGTCGAGCAGGAAGACGTCCTGCCAGCCTCCGCCCCGGTTCAGGAACTCAACGATCCCGTCGCCCTCGACATCGATCATCTCGACGAGCTCGGAGGGCTGCTCGAAAGGGGTGGACGAGCGCACCGCGCCGGCAGGATCGGTCACCAGGGCGCCCAGGGAGCCCGCGAACCAGATCTCGGCGTCTTGAACGGAGATGTCGCTGATGACCCCCGGACGCCGATCGCGAAGAAACTCGCTCTTCGTGAGGAACCCCGCGCCGGTCACGACCCGAGGCTTCTCGAGGCTCGCGGGCATCGCCAGCGAAGGTGAACGGAGGAGACCGATCATGGGGAGCAGGTGGCGGTGCAGCACGACAGCCCCGAGCACGCACAGGATCAGCGCCCCGATGGCGGCAAGAACGACGAGCCACCGGATCAACATGACCCTGTCAGCATGGAGGCGCCCTCCGGCTCCCAAGAGCTTCGAATTGAAGCGGACTGATATCTACTATAGCGGCACCGGTTCGCCGGCCGCGGGGCGACGCGCTTTGAACAGGACATTGGCGTAGGGGGTACCCGTGGCGAGCGGAGTGCTCGGCGCCACCTCCAGCTCCTGCTCCTCGAGCAGCACGCGCCACTCCGCGACGCTGCGGTAGCGGAAGCGCTGGCGCAGGTGGCCGCGCGCCAGGGCGCAGAGGCGCTCGGCGGTGCGGGTGGCGAGGAAGCGGGCGCCGCCGGCGGCGTCGGCCTCGCGCACGAGGAGCACCCCTCCCGGCTCCAGGCACTCCGCGGCGCGCGCCAGCAAGTGCTCCTGTGCGGCGGCGGGCAGGTAATGGAGGACGTCGAGGAGCAGGACGGCGTGGGACGGCGGCAGCGGCGCCGTCGTCAGTTCCGCCACCTCGATCGTCGCCGCCCCGGCGAGCGCCGCCGCGGCCGCCGCCGCGATCCGCGGCCGTGCCTCGATGCCGTGCAGCGCCGCGTTCATGGGCGGGCTCGGCCATCCCGCCGGCAGCTCCCCGCGGGCCGCCGCGGCGCGCGCCGCGACGACGAGCGCGAGCAAGATCCCCCGGCCGCACCCGAGGT
>DASWHY010000108.1:0-1632 GCA_036397955.1 Thermoanaerobaculia bacterium
CGAGACGGCGCTGGACGAGACGGTGCGCGCGGCCATGGCGCTCCCCGGCGCCGGCTGGCTCGCGCGCGTCGCCGAGGGGACGCCGAAAGGTCCCGCCGAGGCGTTCCTCGCCCGCCTGCGCGCCCAGGTGCTGGCCCGCGCCCGCGGCGCCGAGGCCGGCTACAGCCTCGAGGCCGAGGCGCGGCCGCCCGGCGACGGCGTGCTCGAGGCGGCGGCCGCCCTCGATTCCGCGCTCGAGCGCATCGCCCGACCGCTGGCCCGGCTCTCCCGCCGCCTCGCCCGCATGCTGGACGACAAGGCCGACACCCTGGAGACCGCCCAGCGCCTGCGCATCGAGGGCGCGCTCCGCGCCATCGAGCACCGCGCGGCGCTGCCGCTCTCAGCCTGGCGCGCCATGCTGGCGGCGCTGGCCGAGGAGACGCCGGCGGAGTTCGTCGACTGGTTCGGGATCGAGCGCACGAACGGCCGCGAGACCGACATCGGCATGCACCGCCACTGGGTGGACCCGACGCGGCCCCTGGCCGAACATCTGCTGAGCGAGGCCCACGGCGTCGTCGTCACCTCGGCGACGCTGACCGACGCCAGCGGCGAGGCCGAGGCCGACTGGGCCGCCGCCGAGGCGCTGACCGGCGCTCGGCACCTGCCCCGCGCCGTGATGCGCGCGAGCCATCCCTCGCCCTTCGACTTCGCCGCCTGCGCCCGCGTGTTCATCGTCACCGACGTCGACCGCGACGATGCCGACGCCGTCGCCGCCGCCTACCGCAGTCTCTTTTTGGCCGCGGGCGGGGGCGCACTCGGCCTGTTCACCTCCATCGCCCGGCTGCGCGCGGCCCACGGGCGCATCGCGCCGGCGCTGGACGCCGCCGGCATCCCCCTCTACGCCCAGCACGTGGACGCCATGGACACGCCGACCCTGGTGGACATCTTCCGCGGCGAGGAGGCGAGCTGCCTCTTGGGCACCGATGCCGTGCGCGACGGCGTCGACGTGCCGGGCCGGGCGCTCCGCCTCATCGTCTTCGACCGGGTGCCGTGGCCGCGCCCCGATATCCTCCACAAGGCGCGGCGCGGCGCCTTCGGCGGCAGGGCCTATGACGAGATGATCACGCGGCTGCGCCTCAAGCAGGCCTTCGGGCGGCTCATCCGGCGCGAGGGCGACAAGGGCTGCTTCGTCCTCCTCGACCGCTCGATGCCGTCGCGCTTCGCCCGCGCCTTCCCGGAGGGGGTGCCGGTGGCGCGCCTGGGCCTCGCGGCGACGGCAAAGGCGGTGGCGGAATTCCTAGGGAACCGCGTCTCGCCCCCTTGACGGGAGCGCCCCCGGACGGCATCAACGGGCGGCGCCCCGCCTGCCTTCGCCGAAGCGAAGCTCCGGCTTCGCGCAGGCAGGCGCACCGCGGCCGATATAGAAAGCCGACATAGAAAAGGGAGAGCCATGATCGACCACCAGACCGCCCTCATCTACACCATGGTGCTGGCCGCCGCCGCCGACCGCAACATGACCGACCGGGAGCTCGGCACCATCGGCGAGATGGTGCGGTTCCTTCCCGTCTTCGCCGATTACGACCTCGACCGGCTGACCAAGGACGCCCGGGGCTGCGCCGAGCTGCTGGCGCGCGAGGACGGGCTCGAGCGCGC
>DASWHY010000109.1:0-10353 GCA_036397955.1 Thermoanaerobaculia bacterium
GGCCCAGGTCCACGGCTGGCGCGGCAACACCTCGATCAAGAAGCGCATCCAGTACGACCTCTACTACATCGAGAACTGGTCGCTCTCCCTCGACCTCAAGATCCTCTGGATGACCCTCCGCCAGGGGCTGCGGCACAACGCCTACTAGGCCTCCCTGAGCCGAGCGGCCGCGCCGCCGCCACCCCGCGGGGCGGGAGGGCCCGCCGCCGCGCCCCACCCGCGCGGATGGCGACAGCGGCGCGCGCGGAGCGCATCCTCCGTGGCCATGACGCCGGGCCTGCGAGTCGAGGGACGAGAGCCGGTCTGGAGCGGCTGGCAGGGGAAACCGCTCGGCGGCCTCCTCGAGGCCTGCCGCGAGCTGCTCGAGGACACCGCGTACCCGACGGTCGCGGCGTGGCGGGAGCGGGGCGGCAAGGTGGTGGGGCACTTCCAGGTCTACTTCCCGGAGGAGATCGCGCACGCCGCGGGGCTCCTGCCGTTCAAGGTGCGCGGCGCGCCGCTCGAGCCGCGCCAGGCGGAATCCCGCTTCGGCTCCTACCTCTGCTCGATCCTCAAGACCTCGCTCGAGCTGGCGCTCGACGGCCGCGTCGAGCTCGACGCCTTCGTGGCGCCGCCGATCTGCGACGCGGCCCGCAACCTGGTGGCGGTCTGGGGGCGCAACGTCGCCTATCCCTGCCGCCTCCTCGTGCTGCCGCAGAACGCGGGCTCGATCCACGCCGCCGACTTCCTGCGCGACGAATACGAGCGCCTGCGCGGCGAGCTCGCGGCGATCGGCGGGCGCCGCGCCGGCGCCGCCGAGCTGCGCGCCTCGGTCGCGCTGTTCAACGAGAACCGCCGCCTGCTCCGCCGCCTCCAGGACCTCAAGCGGGAGCGCCCGTGGCTGCTCGCCGTCGACGAGGCGTACGCCCTGGCGGCGGTCGGCGGCATGCTGCCGCGCGAAGAGCACAACGCGCTGCTCGCGGCGGCCCTGCCGCTGCTCGCCGAGCGCCCGGCGCGCCGCCAGGACAAGGTACGCGCGGTCTTCGTCGGCGGCTTCTGCGAGCAGCCCCCCTTGGACCTCCTCCAGCTCGTCGCCCGCACCTGCTACGTCGTCGAGGACGACCTGCTGATCGGCCTGCGCTGGCTGGAGGAGGACGTCGCGGCCGACGGCGACCCGCTCGCCGCGCTGGCGCGCGCCTACCTCGAGCGCTCGGCCTGGAGCCCGGTGCAGCACGACCCGCGCAAGCCGAAGGAGCGGATGCTCCGCGCCTGGGTCGAGCGCTCCGGCGCCGAGGCGGTGATCCTCGCCGCCGCCAAGATGTGCGAGCCGGGGCTCGAGGACCAGGTGGCCTTCGCCGCCGCGCTCGAGGAGGCGGGGGTGCCGTTCTTCGTCAGCGAGTTCGAGGAGAACATGTCGAGCTTCGACCATCTCGGGCTGCAGCTTGAGACCTTCGTGGAGAACCTGCTCTTCGATGCCTGAGCCCGGCGGTGAGGTGGTGGGACGCGGCCTGCGCCAGGGGGGCGACCTCTTGCGCGGCTGGTTCGCCGAGCTGACGGCCGCCGCCGAGCGCGGCGAGGGCGCGGCCTACGTCTTCGTCATGGGGAGCCTCGTCGAGCTGCTGCGCAGCTTCGACCTGCCGGTCGTCTTCCCCGAGATCAACTCGCTGCAGACCGCCGTCAAGCGGGTCGCGGCGAGCCACCTCAACGAGGCCGAGGAGCTCGGCTACTCGCCCGACATCTGCGGCTACGTCAAGGCCGACGTGGCGACCCAGCGGCGCGGCGGCGAGCACCCGATGGGGCGCATCCCGCGCCCGGCGCTGGCGGTGCTGACGACCGCCTGCAACACCTACATCAAGTGGGGCGAGATCTGGGAACGGACCTACCGCGTGCCGGTCGCGGTGATCGACGTCCCCGGCTCGCGCCGCGCGGGGGACGCCTTCGCCCCCGGCGACGGCGACTTCGAGCGCGACTGCTTCTATGTCGCCGGGCAGCTCCGCGAGCTGGTCCGCACCTGCGAATCGGTCACCGGCCGCCGCTTCGACGTCGACCGCCTGCGCGAGAACCTGGCCTGGAGCAACGCCGCGCTCGCCGGCTGGCGGCGGGCGCTCGCCGCCAACCGCGCCGCGCCGGCGCCGTTCAACGCGCTGATCGACGGCACGGTCTACCTGGGGGTGCTCAACGGCCTCCGCGGCACGCCCGCGGGGGCCGTTTTTTTCTCCGACCTGGCCGAGGAGATGGAGCTCAAGGCCGCCTCCGGCCTGGGGACGCTCCACGACGAGCTGTGGCGCCTGCTGTTCGTGGGCGTCCCCTGCTACCCCATCTTCCGCCGCTTCAACGAGCTGTTCACCGAGCGCGGCGGCGTCTTCGTCGGCTCGACCTATCTCTGGTTCGCCTCCGGCGGGGCGCAGGCGCCCTTCTCCTACGACCTCGAGGACCCGCTGCGCGGGCTCGCCACGGGGCTGCTGCTGTCGGTCCGCGCGGCGGTGGACAGCATGCTCTTCCACGACCGGGCGCTCGACGAGCTGCTCGACGGCCTGCGCGCCGACGGCGTCGTCTTCCACGCCGTCAAGAGCTGCCGCACCACCTCGGCCGGGCTCGCCGACGGCCGCCGCGCGTTGCTCGAGCGGCGCGAGGTGGCGAGCCTGCTGCTCGAGTCCGACATGATGGACCAGCGGGTGGTCTCCGAGGCGCAGCTCAAGAACCGCGTCGACGCCTTCTTCGAGGGGCTGGCGGCGCGGCGGGCGGGGGCCCTCGCATGAGCGGCTGCACCGCCGGCGTCGACGTCGGCTCGACCCAGACCAAGGCGGTGGTGCTCGACGGCGCCGGCGCCATCCGCGGCCGCGCCCTCGTCGAGACCGGCGCCAACGTTCTCGCCGCCGCCGAGCGGGCGTTCGCGTGCGCCTGCGCCGAGGCGGGCGTCGCCGAGGACGAGGTCCTCTACCTGGTGGGGACCGGCTACGGCCGCTATCGCGTCACCTTCGGCCACGCGCAGGTGACCGAGATCAGCTGCCACGCGCGCGGCGCCGCGCACCTCTTCCCGGGGACCGCGTCGGTGCTGGACATGGGCGGCCAGGACACCAAGGCGATCCGCGTCGCCCCCGGCGGCACGGTGCTCGACTTCTGCATGAACGACAAGTGCGCCGCCGGCACCGGCCGGTTCCTGCAGTCGGCGGCGATGGCGCTCGACATCCCGCTCGGTGAGCTGGGGACGATCGCGCTGCGCGCGGCGCGGCCGGTCAGGATCAGCACCACCTGCACCGTCTTCGCCGAGTCCGAGGTCCTCTCCTGGCTGTCGCGGGGGAAGAAGATCGAGGACATCCTGATGGGGGTGCACCAGGGGATCGCCAACCGCTCACTCGCCCTGCTGCGCCGGGTGGGGATCGCGCCCGAGGTGACCTTCACCGGCGGCGTGGCGAAGAACCCGGCGATGGTCGAGCTGATCGCGCGCTACGTCGGCATGCCGCTCAACGTCAGCGACGACGCGCACTTCATGGGCGCCCTCGGCGCCGCCCTCTTCGCGCGCGACCACGTGGCCAGCCGGCAGACCCCCCGCGCGCGCCCGGAGGCGGCCGCCGCCGCGGCTGCCGCGGAGAGCGCCGCACCATGACCGCGATCGGCGGCGTCGACGTCGGCTCGACCTACACCAAGGCGGTAGTGCTGGCCGTGGACGGCCGGATCCTCGGCTTCGCGCAGCGGCGGACCGGCTTCCGGCTCGAGGAGGCGGCGGCCGAGACGCTCGCCGAGGCCTGCGCCCGGGCCGGGGAGGGCGCCGGCGCGCTCGACTACGTCGTCGCCACCGGCAGCGGCCGTTTCCAGGTGCCCTGCCGCGACGCGCAGGTCACCGACCTGACCGCCCACGCCCGCGGCGCCCGCGCGCTTTTCGCCGGCACCCGCACGGTCCTCGACGTCGGCGGGCAGACGGTGAAGGCGAGCCGCCTCGACGAGCGCGGGCGCGTCGTCGCCTTCCGCCTCAACGACAAGTGCGCCGCCGGCACCGGCGCCTTCCTCGAGAAGACCGCCCGCTACCTCGGCTTCGCCACCGAGGAGATCGGCCCGCTCGCCGCGACCTCGCACACGCCGGTCTCGATCTCCGGGGTCTGCGCGGTGTTCGCCGAGTCGGAGGTCATCAACCACGTCTCGAACGGCGCCGCCCCCGCCGACATCCTGTGCGGCGCCATCGCCTCGCTGGTCGACCGCTCGGTGCAGCTCCTGCGCCGGCTGCGCGTCGAGCCCGACTGCACCGTCGTCGGCGGGGTCCTCCGCTACGAGGCGATGGCCCGCCTGCTGTGCGACCGGCTGGGCGGGACGGTGCACGTCCCGCAAGGCGAGCTGGCGCAGCTCACCGGCGCGCTGGGCGCGGCGGTCCTGGGCCTGCAGCGCTGGCAACGCGCGAGAGGAGAAGCATGAGAAACCAAACGACCCTGGTCCGCGGGGAGCTGCCGGAGACGCTCTTCGAGAAGCGCGGCGGCGTCGCCACGGTCACGATCAACCGGCCGCAGGCCCACAACAGCTACTCGGCGGCGACGCTCGTCGAGCTGGCCGAGGCGGTGCGCCGCGCCGGCCGCGACGACTCGGTCGTGGCGGTCGTCGTCACCGGCGCCGGCGACCGCGCCTTCTGCACCGGCGGCGACGTCAAGGAGTACGAGCGCGACTACGTCCGCCGCCCGCGCGATTACTGGCAGTACATGACCCTCTTCCGCGACTGGATCGAGAGCCTGCTGCGCTGCCCGAAGCCGGTCGTGGCGCGGCTCAACGGCATGGCGGTCGGCGGCGGCAACGAGACCCAGCTCGCCTGCGACCTGACGGTCATGGGGAGCCACGCCTGGCTGGGGCAGGTGGGGACGCGTGTCGGGTCGGTCGCTTGCGGCGGCGCCACGCAGTGGCTGCCGCTCGCCGTCGGCGACAAGCGGGCGCGCCAGATGCTGCTGCTCAACGAGCGGATCCCGGCGCCGCAGGCCCTCGACTGGGGCCTGGTGAACGAGGTGGCGCCGACGGTGCGGCGCGGCGATGAATGGCTCGCCGAGCCGACCCCCGAGGAGGTCGAGCGCGCCCACCGGCGGGAAGACGGCTACGCGATCGACCTCGCGCCGCTCGACCGCGCCGTCGAGGTGCTCGCCGGCCGCCTCCACGACGCCTTCCCCGAGTGCCTCCGCTATACCAAAGCGCAGACCAACTTCTGGAAGGAGCTCGTCTGGGGCATGACGATGCCGCACGCGCAGGAGTGGCTCGCCCTCCACTTCGCCTGCCGCGAGCCGTGGGAGGGGATGACCGCCTTCGCCGAGAAGCGGCCGGTGGACTTCGCGGCGCTGCGGCGGCGCTGGGCCGAGGACCGCTCGCCCGAGACGCCGTGGGGGGCGCCGGTCGGGCGTTGCGCCGCCTGCGGCGCCCAGGGCTTGCCGGCCGAGTTCGCCCACTGCGGCGCCTGCGGCGCGCCGCTCGCCGGCCCCGCCGCGGCGCGGGAGGCGCGGCCGTGAAGGCGGCGGTCTTCCACGGCGGCGGCCGGCCGCTCGAGCTGGCGGACGCCCCCACCCCCGAGCCGGGTCCGGGCGAGGTGCGGGTGCGGGTCGCGGCCTGCGGCGTCTGCCACACCGACCTCCACTACCTCGACCACGGCACGCCGACGTTCCGCCCGCCACCGCTCATCCTCGGCCACGAGGCCTCGGGCCGGATCGCAGCCGTCGGCCCCGGCGTCGAGGGGTGGCGGGAGGGAGACCGCGTCCTGCTGCCCGCGGTCCTCACCTGCGGCTCCTGCCGCTTCTGCCGCCTGGGGCGGGAGAACATCTGCGCCAACATGCGGATGTTCGGCAACCACGTCGACGGCGCTTACGCGGAGTACGTCGTCGCGCCGGCGCGCGACCTCTTCCACCTCCCGGAGGCGATCCCGCTGGCCGAGGGGTGCGTCATCGCCGACGCCTTCTCCACTCCCTTCCACGCCGTCCGCAACCGCGCCCGCGTCCGCCCGGGCGACACCGTGGCGGTCTTCGGCGTCGGCGGCGTCGGCTTGAACGTCGTGCAGATCGCGACCCTCGCCGGCGCGCAGGTCATCGCCGTCGACGCCCTGCCCGAGCGGCTCGCCCTTGCCCGCCGCCTCGGCGCGGTCGAGACGATCGACGTCGCCGACGGCCCGCCCGAGCGGCGCATCCGCGCGCTCACCGGCGGCGGCGTGGACATCGCCTTCGAGGCGGTCGGCAAAGGAGCGACGCTGGAAGCCGCGTGCGGCGCGCTGCGCCGCGGCGGCCGCCTCTGCGTCATCGGCTTCAGCTCCGAGAGCCCGGCCTGGCCGGCCTCCCGGATCATGTTCCACGAGATCGAGATCGTCGGCTCGCTCGGCTGCCGGCCGGTCGACTACCCGCCGCTCATCGAGCTGGTGGCAGCCGGACGCCTGCAGCTCGCGCCGCTGGTGACCGGACGCTTCCCGCTCGAGCGGGTCAACGACGCGCTCGACGCCTGCCGCCAGGGAGTGGGAGTGCGCAACCTGGTGCTGCCCTAGGGGGAGGTGCGTGATGCCGGCCCGCGACGACACCTACGATCCAGGAGAGCCATGAACGCGTCACCGCCCTCCGTTCTCGAGCCGTTCCGCATCAAGTCCGTCGAGCCGATCCGCCTCGTCCCGCCCGCGCGGCGGCGGGAGGCGCTGCGTGCGGCCGACCACAACGTCTTCCGGCTGCGCGCCGACGACGTCTTCATCGATCTGCTGACCGACTCGGGGACCGGCGCGATGTCCGCGGCGCAGTGGGGGGCGATGCTGCAGGGTGACGAGTCCTATGCCGGCAGCCGCTCCTTCGAGCGCTTCCGCGACGCGGTGCGGGACTTGACCGGCTTCGAGCACGTGATCCCCACCCACCAGGGACGGGCCGCCGAGCGCATCCTCTTCCAGGTGGCGGTGGGTCTCGGCGACGTCGTCCCCAACAACACCCACTTCGACACCACGCGCGCCAACCTCGAGGCCTTCGGCGCGACGCCGCGCGACCTGCCGGCGGCCGAGGCCCGGCGGCCGGCGCTGGCCCACCCGTTCAAGGGGAACATGGACCTCGCGGCGCTCGAGCGGCTGCTCGCAGCCGAGGGGGAGCGCGTGCCGCTCGTCCTGGTGACGGTGACCAACAACTCCGGCGGCGGCCAGCCGGTGTCGCTCGAGAACCTGCGCGGCGTGCGCGCCCTCTGCGACCGCTACCGCAAGCCCCTGTTCCTCGATGCCTGCCGCTTCGCCGAGAACGCCTGGCTGATCCGGGAGCGCGAGCCGGGGCAGGGGGAGCGCGCGCCCAAGGCGATCGCGGGCGAGATGTTCGCCCTCGCCGACGGCTGCTTCGTCTCGGCGAAGAAGGACGGCCTCGCCAACATCGGCGGCTTCCTCGCCCTCCACGACGACGCCTGGGCCGAGCGGGCGAGCGAGCTGCTGATCCTCGCCGAGGGCTTCCCCACCTACGGCGGGCTCGCGGGGTACGACCTCGAGGCGATCGCCACCGGGCTCGAGGAGGTGGTGCAGGAAGACTACCTGCGCCACCGCATCGATTCGATCGCGGCCTTCGCGGCGCGGATCGCCGACGCCGGGGTGCCGATCGTCGAGCCGCCGGGAGGGCACGCGGTCTACGTCGACGCGCGCGCGCTCCTGCCGCACGTCCCGCCGCTCGCCTACCCGGGGATCGCCCTGGTCAACGCCCTCTACGAGGAGTCCGGGGTGCGCGCCTGCGAGATCGGCACGGCGATGTTCGGCCTGCAGCCGGACGGCGGCGAGCGCCCCGCGCCGCTCGACCTCGTGCGCCTGGCGGTGCCGCGGCGCGTCTACACCCAGGCGCACCTCGACTACGCCGCCGACGCCGTCGCCGCCGTCGCCGCGCGGCGCGAGGAGCTGCGCGGCTACCGGATCGTCTCGGCGTCGCGTCGCCTGCGGCTCTTCACCGCCCGCTTCGCACCGCTCGCCGCCGCCGAGCGCGAGGCGTGCGAGGGGCGTGAGGGGCGTGGGGATGCTTACGCCGGGGAACCGGCGCGAGCGTTGGAGGACTGCCTGGTCTGAGGCTCGCGCCTGCGCTGCGCTGCGCGCCGGATCGGTGTCGGACTGCGGAGGGGTTGCCGGCGCTTGCGCAGAGCTTCCCCGGCGCAAGCATCCCCACGCCCTGCCACCGTCGGTGGCGAGCTCGGCCTCTAGCTTGCATCGAGGGTGCTGCGTGCGTGTCCTTCCTTACCTGATCCTCTCTCTTGCTCTGGCTATGCCAGCTTCCGCGGCCGACCTGGCGGTCGGCGGGCGGGTGGGGACGCTGGGGCTCGGTGTCGAGCTGACGGCCCGGCTCGGGACGCAGGTCAACCTACGGGTCGGGGCGCATGCAGGGAGTTATGACGACCGGCGGGTGGCGGACGACATCGAGTACGACGCCACGGCCGAGGTGCGCGCGGGGACGGCACTGCTGGACTGGCATCCCGGGGGCGGCAGCTTTCGGCTGAGCGGCGGGGCGGTGTTCAACGGCAACGAGGTCGAGGGGGAGAGCCTGCCGCCGGCCTCCGGCTTCTACGAGATCGGCGACGTGCAGGTGCCGGCCGCCCTGCTGGGAAGGCTCGAGGGGCGCGTCGAATGGGACTCGGTGGCGCCGTACGCAGGCCTCGGCTTCGGCAACCCGCTCGGCGGCGACGGCGGGTGGAGCTTCGGGCTCGACCTCGGCGTGATCTTCCAGGGCGAGCCGCAGGTGACGCTCACCCCGGTCTTCGCCCCCGGCAGCCCGCTCGACAACCCGGTCGGGCGTGCGCTGCTCCGCACGCAGCTCGACGCGGAAGAGCGGAACCTCGAGGAGGAGTTCGCCGACTTCGACCTCTACCCGGTCCTCGCCTTCGGCGTGTCGTATCGTTTCTGACCGCAGGGTTCCAGCCCGAAGCGGGTTTCTCGCAAGACAGCGCTCCAAAAAACAGCTTGCGGGAGCGCCAGGAGGGCGGCGATGCGGCGTGGCCGGACGGTCCTTGGAATCCTGCTCCTGCTCTCAGTCGTCGCCCGGACGGCAGCGGCCCAGGGCAAGGCGGCGGCGCCGGTCTTCGACCCGCCGCCGGGCACCTACCCGGCACCGTTGACGGTTCGGATGACCAGCGCCACGCCGGGCGCCACGATGCGCTACACCACCGACGGCTCCCGGCCGTTCTACGCCAGTCCGATCTACCCGGGACCCCTCGGCCTGAGTACCAAGACCACGCTCAAAGCGGTCGCCTTCAAGACCGGCTTGGCCGCCAGCGCGGTCACCCTCGGGGAGTATCAGGTCACCGCCCCGCCGGTCGACGAGAACGGGCCGCTCTATCTGGCGACGCTCACGCCGCAACCCGGCGCCGAGAGCAAGGGATCAGGCTCCGCCAGCCTCCATCTCGCAACCGACAGCCGGAGCGCCACCCTGCGCTTCTCCTCCACCGGCCTGAGCGGACCGCTCACCGCCTCCCACGTTCACGGCCCCGGGGGGCTCATCCTCTTCGACCTCGACACGACCGAGCCCCAGGCCGACGGCTCCCGGGTCTGGCGGATCCAGGCGGCCGGCACCCTGAGCGAGGCCGCGATCCTCACCGCGCTGCGCGGCGGCGAGTGCTATCTCAATCTCCACACCGCGGCCTCTCCGGCGGGGGAGATCCAGGGCTACTTCCGAGTGGCGAGCGGCAGCCAGGCGTTCGTGCCGCCCCCGGCGCCGCCGCCGCTGCCGCCCGGCCCGCCCGGCGAAGCGGACGCCGCGCGCTTCCTCCTCCAGGCGACCTACGGGCCCCGGCTCGAGGACATCGACGCCGTCCGCCAGCGGGGCTTCGCCGCCTGGCTGGACGAGCAGCTCGCCCTGCCGACGGCGTCGCACCTCGCCTCCTACGACCAGCTCGTCGGGACGGGCGAGGAGCCCACCCCGGGCCTCGTGCGCGAGTCCTTCTTCCAGCAGGCGATCGGCGGACCGGACCAGCTCCGCCAGCGGCTGGCCTTCGCGCTCTCCGAGTTCTTCGTCGTCTCCGACCGCGACGCCGACGTCCGCAACGCCCCCGACGGCCTCGCCGCCTACCTCGACCTGCTCACCCGGCACGCCTTCGGCAGCTTTCGCGAGCTCCTCGAGGCGGTGACCTTGAGCCCGACGATGGGGGTCTATCTCGACATGGCGGGCAGCACGAAGGCGATCCCCGAGCAGGGGCGGCTGCCCAACGAGAACTACGCCCGCGAGATCCTGCAGCTCTTCTCGATCGGCCTCTACCAGCTCCACCCCGACGGCACCCTCGAGCTCGACGCCGCCAACCAGCCGATCCCGACCTACGAGCAGGAGGTCGTCGAGGGCTTCGCCCAGGCGTTCACCGGCTGGACGCTCGGCGGCCAGTTCCCGCGCCGGCCGCAGCGCTTCTTCCGGCCGCAGCGCAACTTCCGCATCCCGATGGAGCCCTGGG
>DASWHY010000110.1:0-1517 GCA_036397955.1 Thermoanaerobaculia bacterium
GCGCTACGGCCTCTTGATCGCTGATCTGACGGACGCCGAGCACCTCCGCCGTGCCCGCGCTCATTTGCTCGTCGAGCAGCGCCTGGGCCTGGTCCGAGGTGAGCTCGCCGCCGCTGCCGCAGGCTGCCGCGAAGAGCGCCAGGGCGGCAACGCCGGCGCCGCAGAGGAGTCGCGAGCTCATCTTGCCTCCTTCTTCCGGGTTCCCGGAACTGATCACCGCGAGCAAAGCGGTAGCGAATGAGATTCGGGACCGCACGGGCAAGAGTCATAACCCCGATGGGCGCTTCGGACAAGGGGATGTCCGAGCCGCCTGCGGACCCGGCTGCGCCGGCATAGAGGCGCGAGCGAACGGAAGCAGCGCGAAGGCCAGTGGGGGCGGTGCTTCCCGGGTGGTCGACGGCGAGACGCGGGCGTGCGGTGCTTCCCGGGTGGTCGATGGCGAGGCGCGGGCGTGCGGCGGTTTACTCGTTGCGGAGCGCCGCCAGGGGGTCGACCCTGGTGGCGCGGCGGGCCGGGAGGTAGGCGGCGGCCAGCGCCACGATGCCGAGCAGCAGGGCGACGGCCGCGAAGGTGAGCGGGTCGGTGGTGGTAACGCCGTACACCATGCTGGACATGATGCGATTGGCCGCCATGGCGGCGACCAGGCCGAGGCCGACGCCGAGGGCGGTAAGCATCAGGCCCTGGCCGAGGAGGAGGCGGAAGACGTCGGCCTTGCCGGCGCCGAGGGCGATTCGAACGCCGATCTCACGGGTGCGGCGGGTTGCCGCGTAGGCCACCACGCCGTAGATGCCGAGGGTCGCCAGCACCACGGCGAGGAAGGCGAAGGCCCCCACCAGCAGCGCGTTGAAGCGCGGCTCGGCGACCGATTGGCTCACCAGCCGACTCATCGTGGTCAGGTCCTCGATCGCGACGCGGTCGTCGATCTCTAGGATCCGCGAGCGGACTCCGTCGACCAGCACCGTCGGGTCGCCCTCGGCGCGGACCACGTAGTTCATGAAGTAGGGCGCCGCCTGCGCGTAGGGAACGTACAGCTCCGCCGGCGGCTCGCGGTCGATGCCGAGCTTGCGGGTATCGGCGACCACCCCGACGATCTCGTAGCTCGGCGGCGCCTGCTGCGCGCCGCCGCCGGCGCCGGCGCGGTTGCCGAGCGCGATCGTTCGGCCGACGGCCCTGCCTTCGGGCCAGTGGCGCCGCGCGAAGGCCTCGTTCACCAGCGCCACGCGGCCACGATCGGGAGTGTCGTCCTCGCGGGTGAAGCGGCCGTCGATCAAACGGATGCCGAGGGCGCGGAAGTACTCGGGGCTGACCACGTTGTACTCGGCGCTCGGCTCCTCGCCGGGCGCCGGCGCCGGCAAGCCGTCGACCGTGTACGTCATGCTCCACTCGACGCCGCTGAGCGGCGGGGCGGTGTTGGCGCCGGCGACCTCCACCCCCGGAAGCTCGCCGAGCCGCTCCAGCACCTCTCGATAGAAGCCCACCCTGCGGGCCGGCTCGTCGTACGAGGGCGATACCTGGAA
>DASWHY010000111.1:0-2864 GCA_036397955.1 Thermoanaerobaculia bacterium
ACTTCTTCCCCTGGCAGATCAACGAGGACGGCAGCGAGCTCGAGACCCTGAACCACCTCGGCCGGCACGAGCTGCACGAGTACTTCAACCGCAGCCGTCACGACGACGACGACCTCGAGGAGTTCATCGACGACCACGTCGAGCGCGTCAACCCCAACCCGCTCGAGAACCTCTTGCAGATCGCGGAGGACCCGGGCGCGCCGGGGCGCTACGTCGGCATCGACGCGCCGGAGTTCGAGACCCACGCCTCCGGGCGGATCGTGGCGCTCGCCGCGCCGCCCGAGCGCGCCGCCGACGCGATCGCCGTCGAATACCTGACCCACCCGGCGACGCGCACGACGACGCCGGAGGGCGAGAGCGCGGCGGCCGGCCACAGCGGCCACTACCGCAACCCGCTGCCGCTCGCCGACGGCACGCTCGTCGCCGTCCACGCCGCCGAGACCCGCGAGGATCGCAATGAAGGCACCCGGCTGCGCCCGCGCTCGCGCTACGCCTTCCGCCTGAAACGCCTGGAGAAGGCCGGCGCCTACTGGACCGCCGGCGCGCCGCTGACGCCGGGGATCCGCGAGACGATCTCCTACTGGGACCCGGACGAGCTGGTCGAGCACAGCGGCGAGCTCTGGGAGCTCGACCCGGTGGCGGTCCGCCCGCGCGCCAAGCCGGCGACGCGCAGCGCGCCGCTGCCGGCGCCGGAGGCAGCGATCTTCGCCCGCGAGGGGGTGGACCCGGAGGCCTTCCGCGCCTACCTCCGGGCACGCGGCCTGGGCCTCGTCGTCACCCGCAACGTGACCACCCGCGACGCCCTCGACCGCCAGCAGCCGTTCAACCTGCGCGTGGCCGGCGGCGGCGCGGCCTCGCACGGCAGCCCCGGCCGCGAGTACGCGGTGAGCCACCTCCAGCTCTTCCAGGGCGACCAGGTGCGCGGGTTGGGCGGGACCGCCGAGCCGCGGCAGGGGCGGCGGGTGCTCGCGCGCGTGCTGCACGACACCGCCGCGGCCGCGGCGAACCGACTCGGCGGTGGCGCGGCGGAGAGCGCGGCGGTGGCGCCGGACGGCTCGGTCGCCGCCTTCGTGCCGGCGCACCGCGCGGTCACCTGGCAGCTCACCGATCCGGCCGGCGAGGCGGTGGTGCGCGAGCGCTACTGGCTGACCGTGCAGGCCGGCGAGGTCCGCGTCTGCCCCTCCTGCCACGGGCCGTCGAGCCAGGACCAGGAGGGGCGGCCGGCGCCGGCCAACGAGCCGGAGGCGCTGGCGCGGCTGCTGCGGGCCTGGAAGGCGAGCGGCGAGGCGCCGGCGCCGTGCGTCGCGAGCCCGACGCGGCTCTGCCTGCGCGGCGGGCGTTTCAAGGTGGAGGTCGGGTGGCGCGACTTCGCCGGCCAGACCGGCGCCGGGCGCGCCGTGCCGCTCACCGCCGACACCGGCGCCTTCTGGTTCTTCGACGACGACAACCTGGAGCTGGCGGTCAAGGTGTTGGACGGGCGCGGGCTGAACGGCAAGTTCTGGGTCTTCTACGGCGCGCTGTCGAGCGTCGAGTACACGCTGACGGTCACCGACACCCAGACCGGTGCGGCGAAGACCTACCGCAACCCACCGGGGACGATGGCCAGCGTCGGCGACACCCAAGCGTTGCCGGGAAGCGCAGCAGCGGCGTCCGTTGCGACGACGGCGGGGACGATCCGTGTACCCGCAGGCGTGGCCGCCGTGCCCGCGCCGGCCGGCACCTGCGTCGCCGCCGCCACCCGTCTCTGCCTCCAGGACGGCCGCTTCGCCGTCGAGGTCGCCTGGCGCGACTTCCAGGGCGCCCGCGGCGCCGGCCGCGCCGTGCCCTTGACCGCCGACACCGGCAGCTTCTGGTTCTTCGACGCCGCCAACGTGGAGCTGATGGTGAAGGTCCTCGACGGCCGCGGCCTCAACGGCAAGTTCTGGGTCTTCTACGGGGCGCTGTCGAGCGTCGAGTACACCCTCACGGTCACCGACACCCTGACGGGCCGCACCGCCCGCTACGAAAACCCCTCCGGCCGCCTCGCCAGCCGCGGCGACACCGCCGCCCTGCCGGGGAGCTAGCCGTGCCTCACGCCGTCTCCACTCGCTTTGCGATCTCGCCGAGCTCTTCGAGCCGCTGCCGGATCTCTTCGAGGCGGTGGCTGGTGTGGCCGGGGCGGTGGGTGGTGGTGTGCTCGTGGGCCTCGTGGAGGGTGCGGAGGCGCTGGCGGTAGCGGTCGAGGCGGGCGTAGGCCTCCATGCGGCGGGAGGCGAGGCCGAGGTCCTCCAGGCGCGCCACGACCTCAGGCAGCACCTCGCAGTGGTGGCAGATCGGCAGCGCGTCGCAGCCGGCGGCGAAGGACGCCTGCGAGCGCTCAGCGAGGTCGCCCCAGGGCGCCAGCGCTTCCATCTCCAGGTCGTCCGAAAACGCCAGCCCCTCGAAGCCCAGCCGCCCGCGCAAGAGGCCGCCCAGGATCGGCGGCGACAGGGTCGCCGGGCGCTGCTCGCCGTCGTAGGCCGGGTAGATGCCGTGCGAGACCATGACCGCGCCGGCCAGCGGCGCGAGCGCCGCGAAAGGCTCGAGGTCGGCCTGCAGCTCGGACGCCGGCAGGTAGACCGCCGAGCCGCGGAAGTGGGTGTCCTTCCCCGCCCCGCCGAGGCCCGGAAAGTGCTTGACGCAGCCGCCGATCCCGCCGGCGTGGAGGCCGCGCAGGAAGGCCCGCGCGCGCTCGACCACCTCCTCCGGCCGCGCGCCGAGGTAGCGGCCGCGGAGCGAGTTGTCGCGCTCGCCGCGGTCGAGGTCGACGACCGGCGCGAAGTCCATGTCGAGGTCGAAGAGGCGGAGCGCCTGGCCGATCCAGCGCCCGGCCTGGTAGGCGATCT
>DASWHY010000112.1:0-2056 GCA_036397955.1 Thermoanaerobaculia bacterium
GGAGATGAACCGGCTCTACGCCGTCGAAAGCTCGCCGACCTCGACCGGCACCCTCGCCGACCACCGGCTGGCGCTGCCGCCGGCGGCAGTGGAGGTGGTCGCGCTGGCGCTGGCGGCGCGGCTGGGGGTCGCCGGCGCGGCCGGAGTGCCGGTGCCCGCGCCGCGGGACCCGCGCCTCGCCCGCTGGGTGGCGGCGGTGGCCGACGACCTGCGCGCCAACGCCGGCGCGTCCCTCGTCGTCGCCGGCGAGTACGCCCGGCCCGCGGTCCACGTCCTCGTTCACGCCATGAACCAGGCGCTCGGCAACGCCGGCGCCACGGTCACTTTCACGCCGCCCGTCGAGGCGGCGCCGGTCGACCACCTCGCCTCGCTCGCCGAGCTGGTGCGCGACCTGCGCGCCGGCCGGGTCGAGACGCTCCTCGTCCTCGACGCCAACCCGGTCTACACCGCGCCCGCCGAGCTCGGCTTCGCCGCAGCGCTCGAGCGCGTGCCGCTGCGCGTCCACTCCGGCCTCTACTTCGACGAGACCGGCGAGCGCTGCCACTGGCACGTGCCGGCGGCGCACGAGCTGGAGAGCTGGGGGGACGCCCGCGCCTACGACGGCACGGTCTCGCTCATCCAGCCGCTGATCGAGCCGCTCTACGGCGGCAGGACGCCCGCCGAGCTGCTCGCCGTCCTCCTCGGCCGCACTGACGCCACCGCCTACGAGCTGGTCCGCGAGCACTGGCGGACGCGCCTGCCGGGCGACTTCGAGGCCGCCTGGCGGCGCGCCCTCCACGACGGCGTCGTCGCGCTGCCCGCCGCCGCCCCCGCGACGCCCGCCGCCGCGCCCGCCCTCGACGGCGGCGCGGTCGCCGAAGCGGCCGCCGGCATCGCGCGGCGCGCCGCCGAGGCGCGCACCGCGGGCGCGGCGAGCGAGCGGACCCTCGCCCTCTGCCTGCGCCCCGATCCCGGCGTCTACGACGGCCGCTTCGCCAACAACGCATGGCTGCAGGAGCTGCCGAAACCGCTCACCAAGCTGACCTGGGAGAACGCGCTCCTCCTCGCCCCGGCCACCGCCGAGGCGCTCGGCGTGACCAACGAGGACGTCGTCGAGATCGCCGCCGGCGCGCGCCGGCTGGAGGTGCCGGTCTGGGTCCTCCCCGGCCACGCGCCGGGCGCCGCCACCCTCCACTTGGGCTACGGCCGCACCCGCGCCGGCGCCGTCGGCTCCGGCGTGGGGAGCAACGCCTACGCGCTGCGCACCTCGGACGCGCTCTGGTCCCTGGCCGTGACGGTGCGCAAGACCGGCGGCCGCCACCCGCTCGCCTGCACGCAGAACCACCACTCGCTCGACCTGCCGGACGCCTACGAGGCCGCCGAGCGGCGCCAGCCGGTGCGCTCGGCGACGCTCGGCGAGTTCCGCGAGCGCCCGAACTTCCTGCACGAGGGGGAGCACGGCCCGGCGCACCTCTCGCTCTACCCCGAGGACCAGTACGCGGGCTACGCCTGGGGCATGGCGATCGACCTCTCGTCGTGCACCGGCTGCAGCGCCTGCGTCGTGGCCTGCCAGTCGGAGAACAACATCCCGGTGGTCGGCAAGGAGGGGGTCGCCCGCGGCCGCGAGATGCACTGGCTGCGCATCGACCGCTACTTCGCCGGCGACCTCGACGAGCCCGCGGTCCACAACCAGCCCCTCCTCTGCATGCACTGCGAGAAGGCGCCGTGCGAGGTGGTCTGCCCGGTGGCGGCCACCGTGCACAGCGACGAGGGGCTCAACGACATGGTCTACAACCGCTGCGTCGGCACCCGCTACTGCTCGCACAACTGCCCCTACAAGGTGCGGCGCTTCAACTTCCTCAAGTACAACGACGAGCGCACGCCGGTGCTGTCGCTCTTACGCAACCCGGACGTGACGGTGCGCATGCGCGGGGTGATGGAGAAGTGCACCTACTGCGTGCAGCGGATCAACGCCGCGCGCATCGACGCCAAGGTCGAGGGGCGGAAGATCCGCGACGGCGAGATCACCACCGCCTGCCAGCAGGTCTGCCCGACCGAGGCGATCGTTTTCGGCGAC